>JBOFLR010000645.1:0-3189 GCA_051657965.1 Dermatophilaceae bacterium | reverse complement strand
CCGCTACGGGTAGGTGAGCACCTGGCGGGGGACGGTGTTGCCGGCCGGGTTGGGCACCGACCCGCCGGTGTCGTTGACCACGTTGCCGATCGTCCCGACGTCGCCGAGCGACACGGTGATGACCGACCGCAGGCGTACCCCCGGGGTGCGCGGCACCTCGAAGCCTCGGTCGAGGCGCACCGAAGGGTTGACGTTGAAGAAGCAGTAGACCCCGCCGCCGACGACCTCGTGGTCGGTGACGGTGTCGGCGACCTTGTAGCTCGCCCAGCCCTGGCCGGTTGGGCTGTTCCACGCCGCCTGGTCGGGGACGTCGTACGGCTTCTCGTTCTGGAAGAAGATGGTGCGGCCGCGGTTGCCGTTCCAGATCACCTCGTGCTTCTGATAGTGCTCGACGAACAGCCCGGTGGCCAGCACGTCGTCACCGTTCACCAGGACGCCGGTGTCTCCCTGGTTGAGGGTCCAGCCGGTCGGCGCACCGCCGTGGTCGGCACGCCAGGCCCAGAGGTGGTCGACCACGGTGTCGTCGGCGTGCACGGCCAGCGTGGTGGTGGCGTCTCCCTGGATGCTCGACCCGATGCGGAAGAACAGGTCCTGGAGCACCGTCGGGTTCGCCGCATGGTCGCGGTGCACGCCCGGCTCGCCCACCGACATGAGAGTGGGCGAGTTGGTCGTTCCCGCGTCGAAGGTCAGTCCGGAGATGTTCACGCCGTCGGTGTCGGCGACGTTCAGCGCCTCGATCCCGTTCTGCGGCACCAGGGTCGGGAACCCGATGCCGGTGACGACGGTTCCCGGCTGGGTGACCCGCAGCGTCTCGCCGAGCTCGTAGGTTCCCGGGGTGAAGAACAGGTTCAGGCCCTGGTCGAGGGCCTCGTTGAGCCGCGCAGCGCCGTCGCCGGGACGCGCCACGTAGAACTCGCGCATCGGCAGGTCGGCGCCGGGCGTGTCCGGCCAGGTGGGGCCGGCGGCGTCGCGCCGGAGAGCCGGGACGAACACGTGGTAGCGGCCGTCCCCGTCGACCCACAGGTACGGCTTCTCCCGGGAGGCCGGGGTCGTCGGGAGGGTGGTGTGCGGTGGGCTCGGGAAGGCATTCTCCGGCGCCCCCTGGACGCCGGAGAACACCATGTTCCACACGCCGCCCTCCCAGCGGCCGATCCGCGAGTCGCGGGTGTACCACTGCTGCTGCGACCCCGAGGTGACCACGCCGTCGACGACGCTGTCGGCCAGGTAGCCGCCGGAGGAGTAGCCCTGTCCGACATCCTGGTTCGACGGTGCGAGCGTGAGATCGCCGCGCACGTGCACCCGCCGCATCGGCGCCGCCTGCGAGACCGCCCAGCGGTTCGCCCCGCCCTCGGGGACGATCGCGAGGTTCTCGACGCTGCGCCAGAAGTTCTGGGTGGCGTTGCGCTCGTCGCCGAAGTTCCAGCCGGAGTCCACGTTGATCGCGCCGTTGATCGTCACGTCGTCGGGGTTACGTCCTAGCCCACCGATGTGGGTGTAGAAGCCCACGTTGGCCCATACCCGGCCGTAGTTCCCGGGCTTGAAGAGGAAGGTGTGGCGCTGCTGCCCGAACTGCGCGGTCGGGCTGCGCAGCTGCTCGTCGAATGCCGCGTCGACATCCGACTGGATCTGCGAGGCCGGCACCGACGGGTCGTAGATGGTCACGTCGGGCCCGAAGTCCGGTGTGTCGGAGGTGGGCAGGTCCGAAACCGCGCGCGGTTCCCGGCCGGCCGTCGACGGGGCGATGCGGTCCTCCCCGTCGACCACCGCGCCGTGGGCGAGTGTTCCTGCGGCGCTGGCGACCAGAGCGGCCGTCAGGGCGAGCGTCGTCACGAGGCGCACGGTCGGGGTGCCAGGTCTCATGGTTCACGTCCTTGTGGGGGGACCGGGATCCCGGCGACCGTAGCCCTGGACCTCTCAGTTGGTCAATATTCTTAACAAATTCGGGCGAACCGGCCCCGAGGCACGGATGACGCTCGCGTGCCCTCGCGGATGGCCGCCGGCGAGAGCGGCCGGACCCGACGACCCAGCAGAGGTAGCTCGCAGGGTCTTCAGGGGTTCTCGGTGGCCTCAGGCGATACCGAGCTGGCCGGACAGGACGAGCACGGCCGCGCCGAGGAGCACGGCATCCTCACCCAGCGGGGAGAGCCGCACCTCGAGGTTGTCCCCCACCACGGGCATGGTGCGCCGGCGCACGACGTCGACCGTGGTCTCCAGCAGCCGGCCGTCGAGCAGGTCGCGTGGACCGCCGAGGACGACGCGGGTGAGTCCGAGCGTGCCGACGACCGGTGCGAGCGCCTCGCCGAGCCGCCGTCCCGCCAAGGTCAGGACCCGCTCGCGATCACCACGTGCGATCTCGCGGCGGAGCATCGGCACGGCCAGGTAGGTCTCCAGGCATCCACGACGGCCGCACGAGCACCGGGGACCCCGCTCGTCGAGCACCACGTGCCCGATCTCGCCGGCCGCGGACCGATTGCCCTGCACGAGCACACCATCGAGCAGCAGGCCGGCGCCCACGCCCTGTCCGACCGTCAGCACGAGTGTGCCGCCGTCGTGGGCGTCGGCGAAGGTGTGCTCGGCGAGCGCGGCGTTGTTGGCGTCGTTGCGCACGTGGACCGGCAGCCGGACCCGGTCGCCGATCACCTCGGCCAGCGCGAGGTCGACCCAGCCGAGGTTGGGTGCCTCGAGGACGCGCCCGTCGGTGCGGACCACGCCGGGACTTCCGACGCCGACGCCGAGCACCGGCCGCGTGGCTGCTGCCACCAGGGTCGCCGCCAGGTCGGCTGCGAGGTCGGCCGCCGGCCGGGCGGACCGTCCGCGCCGGGCGACCTCACGGCGGTGCAGGACACTGCCGCGCAGGTTCAGCAGGGCGCCGCGGAACCGGGAGTCCTTCGAGAGGTCGAGCGCGACGATGTGGGCGGCGTCCGGGTCCAGGGCGACCAGGGTGGCCGGCTTGCCGACCCTGGCCTCGGCGCGCAACCCGATCTCGGTGACGAGGGCGTCGCGGAGCAGGCCGTTCACCACGTCCGAGACCGTGACCCGGGTCAGGCCGGTGACGCGGGCGAGGTCGGCTCGACTCTGCGGCTCCCCATGGAAGAGCGACTGCAGGATCACCGCACGGTTGTGGGTTCGCGCGTCGCCGGGAGATGCCTTGCCGCGGGGGCGCAGGCTGCCGGCACGTGGCCTGGCCGT
>JBOFLR010000644.1:0-1735 GCA_051657965.1 Dermatophilaceae bacterium | reverse complement strand
ATCGGCTCCTGGCCGGTCGCCCGCAGCTCGTCGACGATCACCGCCCGCAGACGTCGCCGGCGCGGGGTGTCCTCCGCCGGGTGAGCGGTGAACGCCACCACCAGCTCACGCAGCAGTGGACTGACCGCGAGGATCGTGGGCGAGGACAGTCCGAGCGGGTTGTCCCCGGCCAGGCCGAAGGTGTGCAGCGCAGTCGCCCCGTACGCGCGGTGGTGGTGCGCCATCCCGGCCGGGATCCAGATCGCCCGGTTCCGCGGCGCCACCCAGCTGCCGCCCTCCGTCGTCACTGCGACCACCCCTTGGCTGGCGTAGACCACCTGAGGCTCGTCGTGCCGATGCGGAGCGATCTCGGCTCCGGTGGCCAACGCCAGCGATGCCGTCGTGCGCTGATGGCCCGACGACACCGAGGCCGCCACGTCACCGAGAGGTTCGAGGCAGACGGAGGCGCGCTGGCTGAGAGACGACATCGCCGGCGACGCTATCTAAGTCCTCGACGCCTACCGCGGGACCGATTCGCCAGGGTCACGACGGGTGTCGTCGTGCTGCTGCCGTTAGCTGGGCTCGTGTCTCCCCGGGCTCGACGTGACCGCCGACGACATCTCGGCAGTCGGGGTGGTGCTGTCGTCGCCGATGCCGGTGCGCCGGTAGCGCTCGGCCGTCGCGGACGAGCACCGCATCGACGATGCAGATCACCACGCCGCCAGCCTGCCTCCGTCCACCGACAGGCATGTCCGGGGTTCCGTACGACCCGTCGGCGGCGCGGGACTCGACCTGCCCCGTCTGGTCGAGTGCCTCTTTACTGGATGCTGACGGGTGCCGCTGAAGCGGATTACACATAGCGGCTACATTTAAATGTCGACTGCAGCATGTGTCGCCGCGCTGGACGGGCTCGACCGGCAAGCATGGTGTGAGTTGAAGGGATGCCGTCCACGTGCTGTTGCACGCGACGTACCGCGCGGTCCTGCCGGAGCACCCGGATGATGGCCGCATCGTGCTGTTCGTCGGTCCGCGGCACCCGCTCGCATCGCCCGACGACGAGATCGAGATCCTGGTGCACGAGTTCCCGGACAGCCACCGCGAGGCGGTGATCTTCCACGTGATGCCGCTGGGCCCGAAGTTCCGCCGCTACCGAGAGGAGTACCCGAGTGATGACTGAGCAGATCGACTACGACGCACTGGCCACACAGCTGACGGAGTCGAACTCCACGACACGGCCTCCCAGCCAGGTGCAGACCGGCACCGCCGCCGCAGCCGAAGGCGAAGCGTTTCTCCTTCGTGAGTACGGCTCCGATGAGGCGGTTACGCACATGCTCCGCGGTCGACCTAAGATCGGCCAACCCAAGCGAGGTGCCTCACCCACCGTCCGCGGCCGGATCAGTGAGGCCGACTATGAAGCGTTCAAACGGCTCGAGGCGACCACGGGCTTGACCCAATCCGAACTCGTCCGCGAGGCAGTGCATCAACTACTCGTCCGCCGCCAGGCCGCCAGCTGACCGGTCACCGTCCGTTCGACAAGGATCTCCGCTTCGTCCTCGCGTGACACCTGATCCTTCGCGCGACCGCAGCCCTCGAGCTTGGGCCGCACTGTATGCGTACCGGGAACATCGGTGGTGCTGCTCAAGTTGAGCCCGGTGAACGCAACTTCGGGCACCCGGTGCGCGAGCGTCATCCGGCGTCGCCTACGTTGCGTGCAGCAGACTCAACCACGACGTCCCACCAAGGAGACCGAAGAACC
>JBOFLR010000643.1:0-6790 GCA_051657965.1 Dermatophilaceae bacterium | reverse complement strand
GCGTTCGTGTCGTGCAATCCGGCCCATGTCGCGGCACGGCATCGTCCGGGCCGGGCGCGTCGCAGAGCGGTCAGGACGGTGTCCCCGAGGGCGTCGGCGACCGGGTCGCGTCCGGGTCGAGGAGCACGAGCTCGACGTCCCAGCGGCCGGCGCAGTCGCCACGTCGCACGACCGCCTGACCGGCCGCGTAGGTGCCGGACACGAAGAACACCTCGGCTTCGAAGCCCTCGTTGTCCATACCGGCGGGTCGGTAGCCGGCTCGGGTCACGGCATCTTGGATACGCACCGTCGCGTCGTCGATCGGCCGGTCGGTGACCGCCCGCACGGTGAGGTAGCTGTCGTCGCGAACCACCTCGGTCACCGGCCCGACGGCGTCGAAGGACAGTCCGGCCGGCAGCAGTGCGACCTCGTCCGCCGGCGCCTCCTGCACCTCCGCGCACTCGCCGGTGTCCGGCTCGGCACCGCACCCGGCGAGCACGCCGGACAGCGAGCCGAGCATCGCGACGAGGGTGAGCAGTGCGCGGCTTCGCCGCCGCCAGGACACGCCGCCGGCACCGGGCGAGTAGCTCGCGGCGGACGGCATCCGGTCACTGTAGGACACCGCCCGCCGGGTCCGATTCCGCTCCGGTGGCCGAGTCCGATCGGCGCTGCTACGTTGGCGGCGCAGGGATGCGGACGTCGCCACCGGGTACCGGGAAGCCTCGTCGCGCCCTGCGTCGCATGTCCTGCTCCCTGTGGAAGGCGATCTCGCATGATGCGCACGAGGACCCTCGTCCCCCTCCTCACCGCGGCCGCGTTGGCGGCGCCGCTCGGCATGATGGCCGTCGCGGACACCGACGCGGAGAAGCCGGCCGCCGCCGCGACCACCGCAGAGCGTGCGGAGGCGAGCCCGGTCGGCGCCGAGGAGTGGATGTTCCGCCAGCGGGCCAACCCCGACGGCACCATCCCCGACGCTGCGGTGGAGGAGGCGGTCGGCCAGTCCCGCACGATGGGCACGACGGCCCTGCGCAGCCCGACCACGGACCAGGTGTGGAAGGAGCTCGGCCCCAGCAACATCGGCGGCCGGATCCGGGACGTCGCGGCCGACCCGACGACGAAGGGCGTCGTCTACATCGCCACCGGCACCGGCGGGCTGTGGCGCACCGACAACGCCGGCAAGACGTTCGAGACCTCCTGGAACGACCAGTACCCGCAGTCGATGGGCGCGGTCGCGGTCGACTCCGAGGGTGTCGTCTGGGCCGGCACCGGTGAGCCCGACCACGGTGGCGGCTCGTCGTACTACGGCGACGGTGTCTACCGCTCCGAGGACAACGGGGCGACCTGGCGCAACATGGGCCTCGGCGGCGGCGACACCATCGGCCAGATCGTCATCGACCCGCGCGACGACGACCGGGTGTTCGTCGCCGTGATGGGCGCCCTCCACGACACCAAGCCCACCCGTGGGCTGTTCCTCACCGAGGACGGCGGCGCCACCTGGGAGCGGGTGATCGTGCCCGACAGCACCGCCACCGGCGCCATCGACGTGACGATCAACAAGCAGAACCCCGACGTCATGCTCGCCACCACGTGGGACAAGATCCGCGACGAGAAGTCCCGTATCTACGGCAAGAACTCCTACCTCTACCGCTCCACCGACGGCGGCCGCACCTGGACCAACATCCACCAGGCGCCGCTACCGCAGAGCACCGACGTCGAGGGCCAGCCGAACACCGCCACCTACGTCGGGCGGATGGGCGTGGACTTCAGCGACAGCGACCCGAACCGCGCGTACCTCATCTCGAGCACCGCCGGCGGCAACTTCAACGGCTTCTTCACGAGCACCGATGCCGGCGCGACCTGGACTCCGGTCGGCGCCACGAGCGGCGGCACGCTGGAGACCATCACCGGCGGGTTCGCGTGGTGGTTCGGCCGGGTCTATGTCGACCCGGTCGACCCGCAGCACATCTTCGTCGGCGGGGTCAGTCTCGCCGAGAGCCTCGACGGCGGCCGCACCTGGACCACGTCGGTCACGCCGCACGCCGACCAGCACGGCGTCGAGTTCGACCCGTTCACCCCGGGCCGGGTCTTCCTCGGCAACGACGGTGGTTTCTACTGGTCGACCGAGAACGGCGCCGCGCGCGGGCTGTGGAGCAAGACCCCCGATCTGCCGGTGACCCAGTTCTACGCGATGGACGTCTCGGTCCAGGACGGCCGGCGGGTCAACGCCGGGTCGCAGGACAACGGCTCGCTGAAGTCGTGGGGTGCCGACAACACCGTGAACGGTGACTGGTTCAACTTCGTCGGCGGCGACGGGATGATGAACCGGATCGACCCGACGAACGACCGCCGGTACTACGGCTGCTTCCAGCGCGGCGGCTGCAACGGGTTCGTCGACGGGGAGAACTTCGACATGGAGATCCCCGGGGAGCGCAAGAACTGGGTCGCCCCGCTCGAGTTCGGCACCGACCCGCGCATCATGTTCGCCGGCAGCGAGTATGTCAGCCGCATCGACGTCACCCCCGGCCGGCGCCAGTGGGTCAAGATCAGCCCGGACCTCACCGAGGGTACCGAGCCGCGGGCACCGAGCTTCGGCACGATCACCGCGCTCGGCACGTCGGCCACCAACCCGAACCTCGTCTACGCCGGCACCGACAGCGGGTCGATGTGGGTCAGCCGCAACGCGGCGGCGGCGCCGGACAAGGTCACCTGGAAGAGGCTGCGCAGCCCGGTGTTCCCGGGTCGCTGGGTCACCCGGGTCACGGTCGACCCGACCGATGCCAACGTCGCCTGGGCCAGCTTCTCCGGATGGCGGTCCGGCGAGCCGTACCCGCACCTCGTCATGACCCGCGACGGCGGCCGCACCTGGACCGACATCGTCGGGAAGCGGATGCCGCAAGCGCCGGTCAACGACGTCATCCGCCACCCGCTGAAGAAGAACTGGCTGTTCGTGGCGACCGACGTCGGCGTGTACCGCACGACCAACCTCGGGAAGACCTGGACCAAGGTCGGGGCCAACCTGCCGCTCGTGCCGGTCACCGACATCGACCTGCCGGCCGCTAGCGACACCCTCTACGCCGCAACTTACGGGCGCAGCATCTGGACGACGTCGATCGCGGACGCCGGCTGACCGGGAACCGGCACATCCGGCAGCGAACGACTCCGCCACCCCGGCCGTCCGCCCCGTGGCGGGCAGCCGGGGTGGTGTCGCTGACCGTGCTCTTCCTGACTCCGCTGGTCGTGCTGGTGCTCGGGTCCCTCCAGCGACCACTCCAGCCACCGCCGGACGGGCTCGACCTGTGGCCCGATCCGCCCGACCCGGCCAGCTACCGGTCGCTCACCGCGTTCCTCCCGCTGGGCCGGCTGCTGGCCAACTCGGCGGTGCTCGTGATGGTGGCCGTCCCGCTCACCGTCCTCGTCACCTCGATGGCCGGGCTCGCGATCGTCGCTGCCGGCCGGTTCGGACGCCGGCTGCTGCTCGGCCTCGCCGTGACGACGCTGCTCGTGCCGGCCGCCGCCCTGTGGGTGCCGCGCGTCGTCGTGCTGCGCGAGCTCGGCCTCGCCGACACCGAGCTCACGGTCGCCCTCCTCGCACTCGCCGGAACCAGTCCGTTCTACGTGCTGTTGTTCGCGCTGGTCTACGCACGTATCCCGTCGGGCGTGCTCGAGGCTGCCGCTCTCGAGGGTCTCGGGCCACTGCGCACCTGGTGGCAGGTGGCGCTTCCGCTGGCCCGGCCGGCGGTGGTCGCCGTGGGCGCGCTGTCGTTCGTGTACTACTGGTCGACGTTCATGGACCCGCTCACCCTGGTGTCCTCGCCGGAGCAGTGGCCGCTCGCCCTGGGGCTGCGCGGGCTCGGTGAGCTCGAGACCGCGCTGTACCCCGTCTATCTCGCCGGTGCGGTGGTGGCCACGCTGCCTCCTCTGCTCGTGTTCGCACTGACCCAGCGCTCCTTCTTCGCCGCCGTGGAGGTACGCGGATGACGCCCCCTCGCCCTGGTATCGCCGCCGGTGCTGGCGCCCGCGTCCGCCCTCGCGTTGGCGCTCGCGCTCGCGTTGGTGCTCGCGCTCGCCGCTGCGCTGTCGCCACCGCGCTGGCGGCCGGGCTCGCTCTCACCGGGTGCGCGTCGTCATCCGGTCCGGGTGACGCGGATGACGCGGACGGGCGTGCGGGCGCACCCGGTGACGCCCGGGCTCGCATCACCGTGCAGGTCAAGGCCGAACCGGAGGAGGCGGCGGTCTATCGCAGCCTGGTCGAGGCGTACCGGCAGTCCGGCGGTGGCGAGGTCGAGCTGATCGCCGTCGGTCGCAAGGACCATCTCACCCGGCTGTCGACGGCGTTCGCCAGTGGCGACGCACCGGACGTGTTCCTCGTCAACTACCGCGAGTTCGCCCCGTTCGTGCAGCGCGGTGCGGTGCAGCCGGTGGAGGCCGTGCTGGCCGCCGAGGGCGTCGACCTCGGGGCCTACTACGACGAGCCGTTGCGCGCGTTCACCTACGACGGTGCGTTGCAGTGCATGCCGCAGAACATCTCCTCGCTCGTCGTGTACTGGAACCGGGCCTTGTTCGCCCGGGCCGGGGTCGACCCGCCGCGCGCCGGGTGGACGTGGGACGAGTTCGCCGCCACCGCGCGGGCGTTGACCCGCGACGGCACCAAGGGTGTCGGCATCGACCCGTCGCTGACCCGCATGGCGCCTCTGGTGTGGGGGAACGGTGGTGACCTCGTCGACGACCCCGCTGCGCCGACCCGCACCACGCTGCACGAGCCGCCGGCTCGCGGGGCGCTGCAGCAGGTGGTCGACCTCATCGACAGCGGCGTCACCCCCGATCGAGAGCAGATGGCCGCACAAGAGCTCCCGGACCAGTTCGCCACCGGCAAGGTCGCGATGTTCATGAGCTCGCGGGTCGAGGTGCCGGCCCTCCGAGAGCAGCGCGGCCTAGACTTCGACGTTGCCGGCCTCCCGGTGTTGCGCGCCCCGGCCTCGGTACTCCACTCCGACGCGTACTGCGTGTCGGCGCAGAGCCAGAACAGCGCTGCGGCGGCCAAGTTCGTCGCCTACGCTACGGGCCGGCAGGGGCAAACCGTGACCGCGCTCGGCGGTCGTACGGTTCCCTCGCTGCGGGCCGTCGCCGAGTCGCCCGCGTTCCTCTCCCCGGCCCGGCCGCCGGTGTCGTCGCAGGTGTTCCTCGATGCCGTGCCGCACCTGCGACACACCCCGGTGACGCCGGCGTGGCCCGAGGTCGAGGACGTCGTCGGCACCCAGCTCCAGCGGGCTTTCCAGGACGGCGTGCCGCTGGACGAGGTGCTCGCGGAGATCCGGCGGCAGGCCGATCCCCTGTTACGGCGCCGATGAGCCGGCGCCGATGACCCTCCGGGTCGAGTCCGCGCGGAAGGTGTTCCGCCCGCGCCGGGGACCCGCCGTCGTGGCGTTGGACGGTGTGGACCTCGAGGTCGGCGACGAGCTGCTGGTCGTCGTCGGGCCGTCCGGCTCCGGGAAGTCCACACTCCTGCGGGCGATCGCCGGGCTCGAGGGACTCGACGGCGGCTCGGTCGTGCTCGACGGACGCGATGTCGGTCGGGTATCCGCCGGCCGGCGCGAGGTGGCGCTGGTGTTCCAGGAGGCCGCGCTGTTCCCGCACCTGCGGGTCGCCGCGAACATCGGCATCGGCGAGCGAGCCCGCGGGGGAGCGCGGGCCGAGGTGCGCCAGCGCGTCGGCGAGGTGGCCGGGATGCTCGACGTCGAGCACCTGCTCGAGCGGATGCCGGGCGAGCTGAGCGGTGGGGAGCGGCAGCGGGTCGCGCTGGCGCGTGCCGTCATCCGCTCGCCGCGGGCCTGCCTGCTCGACGAGCCGCTGGCGTCCGTCGACGCCGAGTCGCGGCTGCGGCTGCGCAGCCAGATCCGGGCGGTGCAGCGCTCGCTCGGCGTGCCCTTCGTCCACGTCACGCACGACCAGGTCGAGGCGCTCGCGATCGGCGACCGGGTAGCTGTCATGGAGTCCGGGCGGGTGCTCCAGGTCGGGCCGGCCGCCGAGGTGTACGAGCGGCCGGCGAGCACCGCGGTGGCCCGGCGGCTCGGGGTGCTTCCGATGAACCTGCTCGAGCCTGGCCTGGTGCCCGCACGCGACGGCGTCGTCGTCGGCATCCGGCCCGAACGCATCACCGTACGGGTGCTGCCGGTCGAGGGTCGCGAGCGTTCGCCCGCCGCCGAGGTCGCCGGCGAGGTCGGGGTCGTCGAACCCGCGGGTGAGGAGTGCCTCGTGCGGGTCGAGATCGGTGGGCCCGGGGCACCGGTCGAGATGCTCGTCCGGGTTCGCACGGATGCCGCTCCGCCTCCCGGCGCGCGGGTCGGCCTCGCCTGGGCAGCTGACGACGAGCACCATTTCGACCCGAGGACAGGGCTGCGCCGGTGACCCGTACCCGCTGGTTGGTGAGTCCGCGAGGGGGTCGCCTACGAGGCCGCGCGGACCGTCGACGCGCCCGAGAGCCGCACCTCGTGAGGTGTGTCGACGTGGATCGGCAGGTGCCGCAGGTATTCGGGACGGCGGCGTCGTGAGGCGCGGCGCGTCATCCGGGATGTCGGTGCTGGCGCTGCCGTGGCTCGCCGGTTCGCTTCTCCTGGTGCTGGTTCCGCTGGCTTTGGCGACGGGGTTGGCGTTCACCGACTACTTCGGTTTCCGGGCGCCACAGCCCACCGGGACGGCCAACCTCGAGCGTCTCGCCGGCGACGAGGTGTTCTGGCGGGCGGTCGGGGTGAGCGTGCTCGTGGCCGTGGTCGTCGTGCCGCTCCGGCTGGTCCTGGCCGTCGGCGCTGCGCTG
>JBOFLR010000642.1:0-2006 GCA_051657965.1 Dermatophilaceae bacterium | reverse complement strand
GGCGGCATCCGCGCCCTCGGCGGCATCCGCGCCGCGGGCCGACCAGCCGGGCCACCAGAACAGCACCGCCCCGGCGATGACCCGCGCCGACGTCGACGCCTGGCTGGACGAGGTCGTGCCCGCCGCCCTCGACTCGGCGGACGTGGCGGGGGCCGGGGTGGCGGTGGTGCACGACGGCCAGGTGCTGACCACTCGCGGGTTCGGAGCCGCCGACACCGGCGACGGCCGGGCCCCGGTGCCGGTGGACCCGAAGGACACCCTGTTCCGGGTGGGCTCGGTGTCCAAGCTCTTCACGGCCACCGCCGTGATGCAGCTGGTCGAGGCGGGCCGGGTCGACCTCGACACCGAGGTCGAGGAGTACGTCGACATCGACGTCCCGCGTCGTGTCGACCGGCCGATCACGCTGCGGCACCTGCTGACCCACACCGCCGGCTTCGAGGAGCGCCTTCGCGGGCTGATCGGTACACCCGGCACCGACGTGGACCTGCGTGCCGCGCTCGTCACCGACCCGCCGGAGCAGGTGTTCGCCCCGGGCACGATGCCGGCCTACTCCAACTACGGCAACGCCCTGGCCGGCTACGTGGTCGAGCAGGTGAGCGGGCGGCCGTTCGAGGACTACGTGGCCGACGACGTGCTCGCACGCGCCGGCATGGCGTCGTCCAGCTTCGCCCAGCCACTGCCACCCGCGCTCGCCGGCCGGCTCTCGAAGGGGTACTCCTCGACGGGTGCGCCGGCCGAGCCGTTCGAGATGGTCAGCACGCCGCCGGCCGGTGCGCTCAGCAGCTCGACGGACGACATGGCCAGGTTCATGCTCGCCCAGCTCGGCGAGCCGGTGCCGGGAGTTGCCGCCGGTTCCCCGCCGGTACTGCGGCCCGAGACGCTCGACCTGATGCAGCGCCCGGCGCTCGGCGAGGACACCCTCGGCGCCCTTGCCGCCGGCCCGCGGATGGGGCTCGGCTACTTCGACGAGGACCGCAACGGGCGTGAGGTGGTCGGCCATGGCGGCGACACCAGCTGGTTCCACGCCCACCTGCAGCTGTACCCCCAGGAGCGCACCGGGATCTTCGTCGCGCTGAACAGCTCGGGCTCCACGCCGACCGCCACCCTCGACCTGCGCCAGCGGCTGCTCGCCGGGTTCGCCGACCGCTACTTCCCCGAGAGCGGACGGCCGTCGCCGAGCGTGGATGCCGACACCGCACGTGAGCACGCCGCCGCCATGGAGGGCAGGTACGAGCCCTCGCGGACCTTCCGTAGCACGTTCGCCACCGTCGCCGGGCTGATGGGGCGCACCACGGTCACCGCACAGGATGACGGCCGCCTACTGTTCAGCCCCGGACCCGCGACCGCCGAACCGGCTGTCTACGAGGAGGTCCGGCCGTGGGTGTGGCGTGAGGTCGACGGCGATCGCACCGTGGCGGCGCGGGTCTCCGACGGCCGGGTCGAGGCGATCGGGTTCGAGTCCGCGTTCGCGCTCCTGCCGGTTCCCGTCCAGCGCAGCGAGGCGCTCGTCCTGCCGGTGCTGGTCGGCTCGGCAGCAGTGCTCGTCGTCGGCGGACTGTGCTGGCTCCTCGCCCGCCCGGTGCTCGCGGTGCGCCGTCGCCGTCGCGGCGCGCGGACATCGGACCGGAACGGGAGGACGCTGCGGGTGCTGTCCCGGCTCGGCGTGGCCTGCGCGGCCCTGGCCATCGTCGGCTGGGCGGGGATACTGACCACCATGGTCGGGCTGACTGACGTGCCGGAGATCGCCATCCGGGCGGTGCAGGCCCTTCAGCTGCTCGGTGCCCTGGCTGTCGTGCCTGCGGCCCTGCGTCTGGTCGACGAGGTGCGCCGCCGGGTGCGCTGGTGGCGGGTGGCCTCGACCGCCACGGTGCTGGCCGCGCTCGTCGGCCTGGCCTGGTTCGCCGTCGAGTTCCGGCTCCTGGCCCCGAGCGTCTCCTACTGATGTCGGCCCGCCAGGACGTGAAGGCCGTGACCGCCACGACTGCCGCGGATGCCGCGGATGCCGC
>JBOFLR010000641.1:0-14057 GCA_051657965.1 Dermatophilaceae bacterium | reverse complement strand
ACCGCGACCGACGAGACGATCTTCCGGGTCGCGACCGAGGAGCAGTACGTCATCGTGACTGCGGACAGCGACTTCCCGATGATGCTGGCGTCTCGCGGAGCCGCCGGCCCCTCGGTCCTCCTGCTGCGGCACGTCAACGACGTGAGGCCACCGAAGCAAGCCGCCCTGCTCGTGGCCAACCTTCCTGAAGTGGCGGCGGCGCTGGACGCCGGCGCGATCGTGTCGCTCAGCCCGCGGCGCCTCGCCGTTCGCGACCTGCCACTCGGTTGAGCGCCCGGGCACCACGTGCGGAAGCTGCGGACCGTCATCCGAGCCGGGGGGGCTCCCACGCGAGCTGGAGCACCTGGTCGCCGATCTCGCGTGACACGACGCGAGCCCGGCCAGGAGGCTGCGGCGAGGGCTTGACCCGGCCGATGAGCATGCCCTCGTCAGGGCTCCCCGAGAGCAGGATGCCGGGAGCGCCGAGATCGCGCACCGTCTGCAGCACCGGCTCGAACAGGGCCCGGGACACCCCACCCATCCGCCGGGTGAGGATGACGTGCAGCCCGACATCGCCGGCCTGGGCCAGCAACGGCACCAGTGGGCGGAGCGGACTGCCCGACGAGGTGACCACGAGGTCGTAGTCGTCGACGAGGAAGTACACCTCGGCGCCGGTCCACCACGAGCGAGCCCTCAGCTGCTCGGGGGTGACATCGGGCCCGGGGAGCCGGGTGCGGAGGAACTGCACGATGCCGTCGACCGCCGCGGTGGTCTGCTCCTCGGTGGTGAGGTACTCGCCGACGTGGGCGTCGGGCAGGTCGCCGAGCAGGCCGCGGCGATAGTCGACGACGAACAGCCTGGCCTCGGCAGGGGTGTGCAGCCGCGCCACCTCGTGGGCGGCCGCGCGGAGGAAGGCCGTCTTGCCGCTGTCGCTGTCGCCGAACAGGTAGACGTGCGGCTCCTCGGTGAGATCGAGCCCGATCGGGGCGAGGTTCGCCTCGTCGACGCCGAGCAGCAGGCGCCGGTCGCCCGGGCCGGCCGTCTCACGCACCGTGTCGAGCGTGATGCGCTCGGGCAGCAGGCGCAGCTTGGGCGCCCGGGGGCCGGTCCAGGCGGCGTCGACCTGGGCGATCAGCTGCTCGACGCCCTCGCCGAGGTCGTCCGTGGTGCCCCGGCCGTCGATGCGCGGCAGGCCGGCGAGAAAGTGATGCTTGGTGGTGGTGAGCCCCCGGCCGGGTCGGCCGAGCGGCACGCCTCCCGCCACGCGACGGTCGACCTCGGAGTCGGTGGTGTCGCCGAGGCGCAGCTCGACACGAGTCCCGAGCACGTCGCGGATCTGGGTGCGGAAGTCCATCCACCGCGACGTCGTGGCGACGACGTGGACCCCGAAGGTCAGCCCGCGACCGGCGAGCTCCTGGATCGAGGCCTCGAGCTCGTCGAACTCCGCCCGCAGCGTCGGCCAGCCGTCGACGACGAGGAAGACGTCGCCGTACCCGTCGTCGGCACGACCCTCGGCGCGCCTGCGGCGGTAGCTCTCGACGGAGTCGATGCCGTTCGCGCGGAAGTACCGCTCCCGGGCGTCGACGATGCCTCTCACCTCAGCCACGAGCCGGCGGACCACCTCCGGCTCGCTGCGGCTCGCGACGCCGGCGACGTGCGCGAGCGCCGCGAACGGGGTGAACGTGCCGCCGCCGAAGTCGAGCACGTACACCTGGCTCTCGAGCGGGGTGGTGGTGAGCGCGATCGCGGCGACGATGGTGCGAGCCATCGTGCTCCGCCCGGACCGCGGCCCTCCCACGACCGCGACATGGCCGGACGCGCCGCCGAGGTCGAGCACGTACAGCTCACGACGCTGCTCCAGCGGGCGGTCGACGATGCCCACCGGCAGCACGTAGTCGCCTCGCGCCCGCCAGGATTCGCTCACCAGGCCGAGGCGCGGATGGACCGCAAGGTCCGGACAGAGCTGGTCCAGCGAGTTCGGGACGTCGAGCGGCGGGAGCCACACCTGGTGTGCGGGCCGGCCCTGGCCCGTCATCCGGGACACCGCGATGTCGAACACCGCGCGGCTCTCGGCATCGGCGGGCGCGGCCTCGGCGACCTCCACCGTCGGTCGCCTGCTGCCGACCACCGGCGCGAGCGTGTACGGGAGGATGCCGGCACTGACGCCCCCCGGTGCGCCGTCGGTGACCGGGGCGCGGCGGCGGCTCTTCGGGGGGCCCGAGACGTACGCGGCCTTGAACTTCACCAACGTGGTCTGGTCGGGCCTGAGGTAGCCCAGCCCCGGCACCGACGGAAGCTCGTAGGCGTCGGGCACCCCGATGACGGTGCGGGACTCACCGGCCGAGAACGTGCGCAACCCGATGCGGTAGGAGAGGTGCGACTCCAGACCACGCAGCCGCCCCTCCTCGAGCCGCTGCGACGAGAGCAGCAGGTGCATCTGGAGCGAGCGCCCGAGCCGCCCGATCGCGACGAAGAGGTCGGCGAACTCGGGCTTCGCGGACAGCAGCTCGGAGAACTCGTCGGCGACGATGAGCAGCGCGGGCAGGGGCTCGAGCGGGGCGCCCTGAGCCCGCGCCCGTTCGTAGTCGGTGACGTTGGCGTAGTTGCCGGCGGCACGCAGCAGCTCCTGGCGACGGGTCATCTCGCCCTGGAGCGCGTCCTGCATGCGCTCGACGAGGCTGAGCTCGCGGCCGAGGTTGGTGATGACCGCCGACACGTGTGGCAGGTCGGCCATACCCGCGAACGTCGCACCGCCCTTGAAGTCGACGAGCACGAAGTTCAGCGTCTCGGGCGAGTGGGTCATGGCCAGGCCGAGCACCAGGGTGCGCAACAGCTCGGACTTGCCCGAGCCGGTGGCCCCGATGACCAGCCCGTGCGGCCCCATGCCCTGCTGCGCACTCTCCTTGATGTCGAGCGCGACCATCGCGCCGGACTCGTCGACGCCGATGGGCACGCGTAGCCGGTCGCGCTGCAGCCGGGGACGCCAGCCGATGTCGGGGTCGAACTCGCGCACGTCGCCGACACCGAGCAGGTCGACCAGCTCGGTCGACGCGCCCAGCACGTCGCGCACCTCCGGCTCGTCGGCCGCGTGGCGTGGCGCGAGGCGCCGAGCGGCCGCCTCGGACCGGGTGACGGAGATCTGGTCGGCGACACCGTGCGCCGTGCCGTGGGCAACGCTGATGATGTCCATCGGGACCTCGCCCGGACGCGTGCCGGACACCCCGGCCCGGCCGACCGCGAGCCGCAGCGTGGTCGTGGAGGTGAGCTCGCCCCACTGCTCGGGCAGGTCGAGCACGGTGACCCCGAGTACGCCGTCGGCGGTCACGACCGGGTTGCCGGGTGGCACCTGACCGCCGTCGACGACGAGCAGGACGTGGGGCAGGACCGGCCGCTCGCTGGGTCCGAAGCGGGGCCGCTCCACGAGCTCCTGCGGCAGCAGCGGGAGCAGGTCGTGCACCGACTCCCCGACCAGCCGCACCGGGCCTACGGCATCCTTCTCGCGAGGGCTCAACGCGTGCGGGAGCCACTTGAGCCATTCCCACTCGCTGCGCGACTCGCGAGAGACCAGGGCGGCGACGACCAGGTGCTCGGGTGCGTGCTGCAGCACCGCCTGCACCACGACCGAGCGCGCCAGGGCCCGGGCGGGTTCGGCGTCGCCGGTGACCTCGACGGACGCCCACGACCGCAGCGCCACCGATGTGGGCAGGCCCGGCTGGACGCTGTGCGTCGACAGCAGCCGGTGCAGTCCGGACGCGGCCACCGGGTCGAGCTGGGCCAGCGGCGCGGTCTCGGGGGGCTCGAGCTCGACACACAGCGGCTGGGCGGTGCTGCCCATCCGCACCTGGAGGAAGTCGGGGTCGGATGCCGACCGCTCCCACACGCGGGTGCCCTCGGCGGCGATCGCGGGCACCGCATCGGGCTCCGGGTAGTCCCACAACGCGGCCTCACGCTGCCGGGCCGCGGCATCGCGGATGGTGCTGCGCACCTCGGCGAGGTAGGCCAGGTACTCGCGGCGGTTGGCGACCACCTCGGCGGCGTGCTGCTGGCGCTGGCGCACCCCGCTGGCGAGGACGAACCCGACACTGGCCAGGAAGAACATGCCGGCCGTGATGTACCCGCGCGCGGTCGGCATGGACAAGGCGACGAAACCGATCGCGCCCAACGACCCGAGCATCGGGACCGCCTGCAGGAGCAGGCCACTGGCCCCGTCGGACGGGGTGATCTCGGGCGGCGGCTGCAGCACGACGCGCCCGCTCGGCGCGAGCGGGGCCTGCTCCCGGACACCGCGACGCACGGGCGCCGCCATCGACATCCCTCCCCGCACTGAGTGTGACCGGCCCAACGCTACCGGGCACTAAGGTGCTGCGCGGACACCCGGCTCGGGCCGCCCGGCATCCGCCGACGAGGGAGGGAGCGTCGTGGCCGACACCGTGCACCAGCTGACCCTCGTGGCCGACGAGCGACGCTACGACCTCGTCGTGCCGCTCGGCGCCCGGGTCGGCGACGTCCTCGCCGTGCTCGGCATCCCCGCGAGCCCGGTGTCGAGCTCGGTGGCCACCGCCGGTGGTCAGGTGCTCGGCCCGCACGACCGGCTCGACGAGCGGCTGACGCCGGGCTCGGTGCTGACCGTCGTCCGGACCACGACACACGAGGTGCTGCGCGAGGTGGTGACACTCGACACCTCGTCGGCGGCTCCTGGCGCTCGTCCGTCCACACCGGGCTGGGCCGGCGGGGCACGACGCCGCACGTCGTCCTCCGACCGCGTCGCCGTGCCGGTCGACGACGCCACGCGGCGGCGGGACGACGTCGACGCCACGGTGAGCCGGGCAGCGCTCCGCGGGCGGCCTCGAGCCACGGGATCGGCGAGCCGGCGTCGCACCGGCGCGGACCTCGGTGGCGCGCTGGTCGTCGGGTTCGCCGTCGTCGCGCTCGTCGGTGCCCTGGTCGCCCTGCCGGGCCCCACGCCGGCCACCGCGAGCGCGAGGTCGGTCGTGGCAGCGCTCCTGCTCGGAACCGCCGTGGTGGGGGTGCTCGCCGGGCCGCGGGAGGGCGTCGCCGCTGCGGCGATACGACTCGCCGCGGCACCGGCGCTCGCCGTCGCGGCGGGCCTCACCGTGCCCCTACCGGACTCTCCGTCGAGGGCTGCTGTCTCCGGCGTGCTCGGTGCAGCGTGCGGTGCTGTGGTGCTCGGCCTGGGCTCGGCGGCCGGAGCTGCGCGAGGTGCGGGAGACCGTGCCGAGCGCACCGCGATGGCCTGCCTCGGCGGGCTCGCCGGCGTCCTCGCCGCCGCGGTACTCCTCGGATGGCCGACAGCGACGCCCGCCGCTGTGATCGTCGGGCTCGTCCCGGTGCTTGCCCGGACGCTGCCGAGCGCGAGCCTGGACGTCGACTCGAGCCAGCTGGTCGACGCCGACCGCCTGTCCACCACCGTCTGGGCCGTGCGGGAGCGCCCCGGCGGCCAGCGCGACCGGGTGAGCAGCGCCGACGTTCGCGAGCGCGTCGGCGAGGCCCGGGCGTCGGTGTCGGTGGGGACGTCGTACCTCGCGACTATCGCCGCGCTCGGCGGGTGGGCGCTCGCCTCGGCGGAGCCGCCGTCGACGCTGGCGTCCTGGTCGTGCTGGGTGGTCCTGCTGGTGGCCGCGGTGGCACTCGGCTACCAGGCTCGCTCCGTGCGTGACCGGGTGGCGCGGTCTGCCCTGCTCACCGCCTCGGCGTCGCTCACCGGGTCCGGCGTGGCGGCCCTGCTCGGCGAGCGGCCGGCCTGGACCTGGGCGATCGCCGGAACCGCGCTCGTCCTCGCCCTGCTGACGATCGTCGGCGCGGTCGCGGTCGGCGCCGGATGGCGCTCGCCGCGGCTCTCGCGGCTGGCCGACCGCGCCGAGTCGCTGGCCGTGGTGGTCGCGCTGCCGCTCGGGCTGGTCGCGGCGGGCATGATCGAGGCGTTGCGGCGCGTCACCTCGGGCTGAGTACCGGCCGGCGGCTCATGATCGACGTGGTCGCGATTCGGCGACTCGGCGGCTCAGCGACTCAGCGACTCAGCGCCAGACCGGCGGCGAGGCGTCGTCCTGACCGTCGAACCAGGCCGACTCGTCCTCGTGGGTCAGCGACTCGACATCGATCCTGTCGTCGTCGACCGCGCCGTCGTGACCGCGTCGGCCCGCTCCGGCCGCCGCCGACACGACCGGGCCATGCGCGGCACCAGTCGATCCGCGCGCGGCATCCACGGGTCGCGACGCGCCGAAGCGCCCGGACCGGATGCCGGTCGAGCCGGCCCGACCCGTCGTGCCCGTCCCGGCACGACCGCCGGCCGTGCCCGCCTGACCACCGACCGGGACCACACCCGAACGACCCACCCCACCCGAGACACCACGGCTCGCCCCGCCACCGGCCGCGGCCGACGGCACGCCGACGACGAGCGACGAACGACCGGCAAGACCGCCGGCCGACATCGCCCCGGCCCGTCCGACGAGCCGAGCCGCCCCGCCGGCGGCCAGCCCGCCCACACCCGCGGCGGTGCCGGCAAGGCCGGAGCCCGCGGGGGTCACACCGGCAGACGAGGACCCCACCGCGCCGGGCCCGGCGGCCGGGTCAGGACCGATGGGTGTGAGGCCCCCACCGGTCACCGGACTGTCGACGACCACGCCCCCGGAGCCGCCCGGACCGGCACCGGCGCCGACACCACTGCCGGCGCCGGTACCCGGCCCGACCTCCATCGCACCCGATGACACCGCACCCGATGACACCGCACCCGATGACACCGTGCCCGAGGCTCCCGACGACGCCGGGCCGGAGGTTCCCGCGCCGCCGGATGGTGCGACGTACCGACTGGAGCCGTGTCCAGCACCGCCGACACCGGCTCCATCACCACCTCCGGAACCGCGGTCGACGGCAACGGCATCCGGTGGGGAGTCGACGGGCAAGGCATCGGCCGCCTCACCGAGCCGCGCGGTGAAGGTGTCGAGGACCCGGGTGGCCGCTGCCTCCCGCTCGGCTTGCCGCGCGGCCAGGGCCCGCTCGAAACCGGCCGCGTCGAAGGCCACGCCGTCGGGCGCCGGAGCCCCGCCGGGCGCCCGGGGTGCCTGACGCTCGAAGTCGGCCCGGTCGACCGCGGTGGAGATGCTCCGCACCTCGCGGTGATAGCTCACCATGGCGTCGGTGGCCGACTGCCGGGCGCGGTCGAGGCCGACCTGGATCCGGTCGAACTCGGCGGCCCGGTCCTCGAGGCTGGTCGCCAGCGTGCGCAGGCTCGCGAACGCGGCCTCGGCCGCAGGCCCGGTCCACGGCTCGTCCGCTGCGGTGAGCCGCCCGACGACCCGGCGCACGTCGAGCGCGAGGCCGCGGACCCCGTCGGCGGTCTTGCCCCAGTCGTTCGCACCGAGGAAGGCGGCCCAGGTGTCGAACTCGTGGACGCCGAACAGCTGCCGCTCCACCGGCCCGGCGTCATCCGGGACAGTCGGCGCACGCCCACCCGAGTCGTCAGCCACCGCCATGGTGGGCCGTCCTCTCCGCCGCGCTCCGCGCAGCCGTCACCGAGGTGTCGCTGCCGGCCCGGAAAACGGCCGGCGGCGTCGCCCTCGTCATGAGCCGACCGCCGGGTCCACGATGGCCTCCTCGGTGGTCTCCTCGGTGGCGTCTTCGGCCGGTGGTGCGGGCGGGCCGGAGCCGGCGGGGTCAGCCGCACTGTCGAACGCGTCGACGACGCCGTCCCCGTCGAGGTCGTCGAGCGCCCCGGCGTCCTGGCGCACCTGGTCGCTCGCGGTCGCACGGTCGTGAGCCCGAGTGTTCTCGAAGCCGCTCGGGTCCGCCCACCGGGCCAACAGGGCGGTGAAGCCGGACCCGGCGTCCTCGTCGAGCCGGCTCATCTCCCTGGCCGCGGCGGCCAGCGCTCCCGCGGCATCCTGGAGATCTCGCCCGATTCCGGCCAGGGTCGCCTCATAGGTCGTGGCCGCGGCCTGGTAGACCTTCCCGAACTGGCGAGCCGCCGGGACCGGCCCGAAGCTCCCGTCGTCGGCGGGGATCTGGCGCACTCGCGTCAGCGCGCTGTCCGTGGCGTCGCGCCAGGCTCCCTCGTAGTCCCGGCCCAGTGTCGCCACGACGGTCGGGTACGACACCTCGACCGCATCGTCGGACACCCCCATGGCGGCGCTCCTTCCTCGACGACGCACCCCTTCACGACGCACCGTCATCCGGTCCTGCGAATGGTGACGCCGAGTGCCGACACCCGCGTGCGGATGCCGGCACGCCGGCGGTACCGATAGGGGTGGGTGCTCAGCCCCACATGGTGGTGTTGCGGAGCTCCCCGGCGAGGTAGTCCTCCTTGGACCGGATGACGGCCTGGCGCACGTCCTCGAGCAGCAGCTTGCACTCCTCGATCTGCTTGTCCCACTCGGCCTGCGCGGTGCGATAGGCGCCCTGCGCCGAGCCGTCCCAGTCGTTCACGTGGGGCGCGAGGTCCCGCTTCATGTCGCCGAGCCGGGTCTCGATGTCGGTGAGGCCCTGCTTCATGTCGTTGACGAGCATGTCGATACCCGCGCCGCCGACCTTGATGTTGCCGCTCATTGTCGTCTCCTTCGTCCTGGTCAGCTGCCGAGCATGCTGGAGTACCTGCTGAGGCTCGACGCCGACGCTGCGTCGTCGGCGTCGTACTGGCGCTGCGCGCCGGTGAGGTTGGCCTCGAAGGTGTCGAGCACGTCGACGATGTCCTGGGTCTGCACCCTCCAGGCCTCGCTGACCGCGTCGAAGGTGCGCGCCCCCTCGCCCTCCCAGTGGGCCTTGACCGACTCCATCTGGGCGCGGAGTGCGGTGATCTTCTGGCGGAGGTCGACGCGGGCGACGCCGACGATCTCCGCGCTCTGCTGGACGACGCCTGCGCCGGCCCTGAACTGGTCACCCATGTTCCGTGTCCTTCCTGTCCGTGGCGACTCCCGCCACCGCTGTCCGTTCGTGTCCCGAGGATCGATGGCGTTGACGCCAGGTCCGGACCCTCCCGCGGTCTCGCAGATCCGACCCTAGGGCGCCGCCGCACGATGACCAATGGGGAGCACTCCCCTGCGCCGGCCGGTCTATGCTCGGAGCCGCCCGGACCCGCCGCGCCGGTGATGTCGTCGACAGGGGAGGTGGCGATCACGTGAGGCAGCCCAGCGCCGCGTCGGCGTCGCTCGTGCGGCTCTCGGTGTCGTCGGGCACCCGCCGGGCGGACCTCGGAGTGCCGGCCGGCATCCCGGTGGTCGAGATCGTGCCGGAACTGGCCCGCGAGCTGGGGGTGCTCGACGCCGTCCACGCCTCGCAGGGCTTCCGCCTCGTCGCCGGCGGCGGCCTCCTCCTCGACCCCGACCTCAGCCTCGCGGCGCAGGGAATCACCGACGGCACGGTGCTGTCGCTGGAGGTCGTCGACCCGACCACCGACAAGGTCTACGACGACGTCGTCGAGGCCGTCGCCGACGTCGTCGAGACCCAGTTCGCGCCATGGACCGCACGGCACAGCGCCGGCACCGCCACCGGAGCGGCCGCGGTGTTCCTGCTCTGCGCCGCCTGGGCGCTCTTCTCGAACCGCGACTCGGGTCTGCTCGTCGCCGCGGTCGCCGGGCTCGTGGCGCTCCTGTTGGTCGGGACGGCGGCGGTGCTCACCTCGCGCCGCCAGTCCGGTGGTGCGCTGACCCTGGTCGCCGTGAGCCTGGTGTGGGCCGCAGTGAGCGGGTCGGCCACCACGACCCGGGTGCCGCTGTGGGGCGAGGGCATGCTGCCGGTGGGCGTCGCCGTCGCGGTGGTCGCACTGCTCGGTGCGGTCGTCGTGGCCGACCACCGCCCGGTGATCGGTTCCGGTGTGGCGCTCGGCGTGGTCGCCGCGACGGTCGGGGTCGCCAGCGGACCGCTCGAGGTCCAGCTGGTCACCGTGTCGGCGGTCGTGTACGTCGTGGCCGTCGTCGCCGGCAACGTGCTCCCGTGGCTCGGGCTCGGCTCGACCCGGCTCTCCACCCACCCACCTCGCACCGAGGCCGAGATCGCTGCCGACGTCCCCGGGGTCGACCGCTCGCAGGTGCGTGCCCAGGTCGCCCGGGGCCACGACGTGATGGTCGCCGTCGGGGTCGCCACCGGTGGGGCGGCGCTGCTCGCGACACCCGAGCTCGTGGCCTCGGGGCTGCCCGGCACCGGCCTGGTAGCCGCCGGTGCGATCGCCACCCTGCTCCGCACCCGGCACAGCCGCACCCGCACCACCGTGCTCCTGGCGATGTGCACCGGCATCCTCACCCTGGCGCTCGGTGCCGTCGTCGCGGCCCACACCCACCCCGGATGGCGCCCGCTGCTGGCCGTCGTCCTCGGCGGCACCGCGTCGGTCGTCGTGACGACCGCCGTGCTGGCTCCACGCGCCCGGGTCCGCCTGGGCCGAATCGCCGACGCCGCCGACGGCGTGGTGCTCGTGGCGCTGCTGCCGCTCGCCGCGGCCACGATGGGAATCCTGTAGCCCGATGGCCACCAAGAAGGACCTCGTCGAGGCCCAGTCGTTCAGCCGGCGCCGACTGACCACGGCGTTCGTCAGCGGAGCGCCGGGCGGCCGCGAGGTCGAGCCCGACCGGCCGTTGCGCGCCGTCGCCGGCGGTCTGGCCCTCACCGTGGTGCTGGTCCTCGGCAGCATGGCCTTCGGCTGGCTGCGCTCGGCCCTCCCGAACGACTGGGAGAACGACCGCCTGATCATCGCCGAGGACAGCGGTGCCCGGTACGTGTCGGTCGACGGCACCCTGCACCCGGTGGTCAACACCACCAGCGCGCGGCTGCTCGTCCCCGCCGACCGCTTCCGGGTGCTGTCCGTACCCGACGACCAGCTCGCCGACATCCCGCGTGGACCGACTCTCGGGATCGTCGGCGCTCCGGACTCCCTTCCCCCGTCCGGGCGACTGGTCAACACCGGCTGGGTGTCCTGCCTGCTGTCCGACGAGCAGCTCACGACGACGATCGGGCGCGGTCGAGCCGCCGTCCCGGTCACCGGCGGGGCGGTCGTCATCCGCACTGCCGGACAGTCGTTCGTCGTCGCCGGAGGGCGGCGTCACGCCGTCGCCGAACGCGACCTGTCGGCCGTGACACGGGCCTTGCGCCTCGACGGGCGTCCGGCGGTGCCCGCGCCCGCGAGCTGGCTCAACCTCTTCCCCGAGGGCCGAGCGCTGGCCCCGCTGCGGGTCGACGGCGTCGGGCGCGCCCTCCCGGGCCTGCCGGGGGGTGCCGCAGCCGGCTCGGTGCTCCGCCTCGACGACGACCGCCGCTATCTCGTCGCGGCCGACGGTGACCTCGAGCCGTTGCCCGAGGTGGCCCGTCAGATGTACCTGCTCGGGTCGGGCGCGGCGGTCGACGAGATCCCGGTGCAGCCGGCGCAGATCGCGCAGCTCGAGGTCCGTACCGGGCGGGTGGTGCCGACCGACTGGCCCGCCGACATCCCGACACCGGTCGAGACCATCCCCTGTGCCACGCTCGCCGCGGCGCCGGGCGAGCCGCCGACAGTGACGCTCGGCACCACCGACGCCGAGCCGCCGGCCGGCGCCCGGGGCCGCACCGTGGTCGAGAACGGGTCCGGAGCACTGGTCCGGGCGGTGTCCGGTGCGGCTCTGAACCGCGGTCCGGTGC
The DNA here is from genome assembly GCA_051657965.1 of Dermatophilaceae bacterium. Lineage (GTDB taxonomy): Bacteria > Actinomycetota > Actinomycetes > Actinomycetales > Dermatophilaceae > JBOFLG01. The sequence goes on along the minus strand of JBOFLR010000641.1, from coordinate 2,465 downwards.
TCGCCGTCGACCAGACCGCCACGGCCTACGCGCTCCAGCCGGCCGATGCCGACGTGCTGGCTCGGCTCGGCTACCGGCCCGGCGACGTCACTCCCGTGCCGCAGGCCTGGACCGAGCTGCTGCAGGCCGGCCCCGGCCTGGGGGTCGGCGCGGCAGGCACCGTCGTCTCCGGCGCGTCGTGACCCGGACGCTGGTCCTCGGCCTTCTCGTGGCCTCGGCCGTCGGGATGACGCCCGCGGCGTCGGCAGGTGTGTCGATCCCGGCCGCGGCACCGGCGGCGTCTGGGACGGCACCGGCGGCGGCGTCTGGGACGGCACCGCCGGCACGCGTCGCTCCGTCGTGCGAGGAGGGCCGGCAGCAGCTGGTGCCCGACCGGCCCACCGCACTGGCGCGTCTGGGCGCGAGTCGAGCGTGGGCCAGCGCCACCGGGAGGGGGGTCGTCGTGGCGGTGGTGGACACCGGGGTGGCCGCGGGCAACGTGCACTTCACCGACGGTGTCGTGCTCGCCGGGCGCTCCTTCGCAGGAGGATCGCCGCGCGAGGACGCCGTCGGTCACGGCACCGCCGTCGCCGGTATCGTCGCCGCCCGCGACATCGGGCCTCGTTCGGGACTGGTGGGGCTGGCACCGTCGGCACGCATCCTGCCGGTCAAGGTCGTCCCCGACGATCAGCCTGCCGCGGTGCCTGGCTCCGATCCCGCGACCCTGGCCGCCGGCATCCGCTGGGCAGCAGAGGCCGGCGCCCAGGTGATCGCGGTGGCGCTCAGCACCTCGCGCGACGACCCGCGGCTGCGCGACGCCGTTCGCGACGTCACCGCGGCCGGGGCACTCGTCGTCGCCTCCGCGGGCAACCGCCGCACCGCGGAGGACGGTGCCCGCGGACCTCGGTACCCCGGCGCCTACCCGCAGGCGGTGGCGGTGGCCGCCACCGACAACGACGACCGACCCACCGGGGACTCGGTATCCGGCGCGCACGTCGACCTGGCGGCGCCGGGTCGCGACGTGCTCACCACGTTCGGCGCCTGGGGTGACTGCTACCTCAGCCAGGACGGCGAGTCGACCAGTTACGCCACCGGCTACGTCGCGGCGGCCGCGGCGCTCGTCGTGCAACGCTTTCCCGCCGACGGGCCGGCGCGCTGGAAGCACCGCCTGGAGACGACCGGGGCGCGCGAGCGTCGCGACTCCCGGGAGGACCGGCTCGGCTGGGGCGTGGTGCAGCCGGTCGAGGCACTCACCGCGGTGCTCGACGACGGCATCCTCGGGCCCGTGGCACCGGGCGCCCGAGCACGCCCCACGACCGACGCCCCCACCGAGCCGGTCGCGCTGGGGGTGCCCGCCGACCCGGGCGCCCCGGACCGACGGGTCGTGCTGTGGGTCGCCGTTCTGGCCGGTGGCGCCGTGCTCGGGCTCGCCCTGCTTCGCCTGGCGCATCGGGACGAGCCGGGCCACCGACAACCGGGCCACCGACAACCGGGCCACCGATAACCGGGCCACCGACAACCGGGCTGCCGCGAACACAGCCGCCGCGAACGTCCTGCCACGAACCGAGGTGAGCGGGCGTCATCCGTTCTGGGACGATGGGGCACATGACCGAGCACCTCTCGACGCCTCGTGCTGCCTCCGTGCCCGACCGGCCCTCGCTCGACGGCCTCGAGGACAAGTGGTCGGCCGTCTGGGAGGCCGAGGGCACCTACCGCTTCGACCGGGAGGCGGCGCTCGCCGGCCCTCGCTCGGCGGTGTTCTCGATCGACACCCCACCGCCCACGGCGAGCGGGTCGCTGCACATGGGGCACGTGTTCAGCTACACCCACACCGACTGCATGGCGCGCTACCAGCGCATGCGCGGGCGCAACGTCTTCTACCCGATCGGCTGGGACGACAACGGGCTGCCCACCGAGAAGCGCGTGCAGAACTACTACGGCGTGCGAGGCGACGCCACGCTGCACCACGACCCGGCCTTCGAGCCGCCGTTCCGAGGCAACGCGAAGAGCACGAAAGCGGCTGACGAACAGCCGATCTCGCGGCAGAACTTCATCGAGCTGTGCGACGAGCTGACCATGGAGGACGAGAAGGCGTACGAGTCGCTGTTCCGCCGCATCGGGCACAGCTACGACTGGGGCATCACCTACCGCACCATCGACGACCACTCGCGCGCGACGTCGCAGCAGGCGTTCCTGCGCAACGTCCGGCGCGGCGAGGCGTACCAGGCCGAGGCGCCGGGCCTGTGGGACGTCACGTTCCAGACCGCGGTCGCCCAGGCCGAGCTCGAGGCGCGCGACTACCCCGGCCACTACCACCGGGTCGCCTTCCACGGCCCGGACGGACCGGTCCACATCGAGACCACCCGGCCCGAGCTCGTGCCCAGCTGTGTCGCGCTGATCGCCCACCCGGATGACGAGCGCTACGTCCCGCTGTTCGGCAACACCGTGCGTACTCCGCTGTTCGACGTCGAGGTGCCGGTGCTCGC
>JBOFLR010000640.1:0-1677 GCA_051657965.1 Dermatophilaceae bacterium | reverse complement strand
ACTCGCCCTGCTCGGCGCCCGGGAGCGGGTCGTCCCACTCGCGGTGCTCGACACCGGTGTGCCGCATGCCGGCCTTGCGCATCACGGCACGGCTCGCGAGGTTGACGACCATCGTCTCGGCGACGACCCGCTCGAGACCAGCCGTGCCGAAGCCATGCTCGAGGACCGCGCGGGCGCCCTCGGTCGCTAGGCCACGCCCCCATGCCCACGAGTGCAGCCGCCAGCCGATCTCGGCCAAGCCGGGACCCTCGGGCGTGAGCAGCCACCAGCCGACGAACCGGCTGCGCTCGAGCCCGGCCCAGTAGCCGAGACCCATGGCGTCGTGCCCGGGGTCGAGCCGGGCCAGGGTCCGCTCACGGACCTCGTCGGGTGTGCGTGGCCGGCGGATATGGCGAATCACGTCGGGGTCGGCGTCGAGGGCCTCGAGGTCGGGCAGGTCGTCCCAGGTCAGAGGGCGCAGGACGAGCCGCTCGGTCGTGAGTACCGGCCGGCCGCGCGGAGGGCGACCTGTGGTCATCATCCCGCTGCCTCTCTCATGTCGAGTCGCTCTTCGGCTACCGCCGCGAGCGCCTCGCGGACCCGGGCGATCGCGGGAGAGGGCGCCATCGAGCGGCGCCACGTCATCATGATCCGCCGGGTGGGCACCGGGTCGGTGACGGGGACGGCCACGACGGAGTCGGGCAGCTTCTCGCGGCCGAGCCGCGGCACGAGGCTGACGCAGACTCCCTCGGCGACCAGGCCGATATGGGACGAGAACTCGACCGACCAGTGCCGGATGTCGGGTCGGGCGCTGTGGTGGTCGAACATGTGGATCAGCCAGCCGTGACACACCGACCCCTCCGGAGCACACACCCATTCATCGCCGACGAGGTCGCGTGCTGACACATGCGACGCGCCGGCCAGCCGATGGTCCGACGGGACGAGGGCGTCGGCGACGTCGGTGCCCAGAGCGACCGTCTCGACATGTGCAGGGAACGGGAGCACGAGGTCACCCCAGGTGTGCACGACCGCAGCGTCTGCGGTCCCCGAGGCCACCAGGTCGACCGCCTCGCGCGGTTCGCTCTCGACCACGGTGACCTCGATCCCAGGCTCGGTATCTCGAAGGCGCCGTAGGGCCGGCGCGACGAGGCCCCGGACAGCGGTCGAGAAGCCGGCAAGACGTACCGTTCCGGTGACCGGACCGCCGTTCACCCGGCCCAGTCCCGACTCGAGGGCCTCGAGCCGGGCGATCACCTCGGCGCCCTCGTCGACGAGGTGCCGGCCCAGCTCGGTGAGCACGACACCGCGTCCGACCCGATCGAGCACCGCCCCGCCGACGCGTCGTTCGAGCCGCTTGACCTGTTGGGAGACCGCCGACGGCGTGTAGCCGAGATCGACGGCCGCGCCGTGGATCGAACCGGATCGACGGACGGCTGCCAACGTCACGAGGTGTTCGACCGCAATCATGCAGCAACGCTACATAGTCATGGTGAGAAAGTGTCGCTGGCGCTTCACCGAACTCTGAACAGAGGATGACGGTGTGCCGCTCCGAGATGTCCTCGCCGCCACCGCCGTCATGGTGGTGTGGGGCGTCAACTTCGTCGTCATCGACTGGGGCCTTCGGGACGTGCCACCGCTGCTCTTCGTGGCGCTCCGCTTCGGAGTCGTCGCCCTCGCCGTGCCGTTCGTCGCGCGACC
>JBOFLR010000639.1:0-6648 GCA_051657965.1 Dermatophilaceae bacterium | reverse complement strand
GCGTAGTCGGCAGCTGCCTTCTCGGTGGAGGTGCCGCCGATCCGCGGCCCGATCTGCTCGGAGAGCACGCGGAGGTCGGCGAGCGCCCTGGCCGGCCTGATCCGCCGGACGACCTGGTTGTCCCGCGGTCTGAGCGCCGGGCCACGTCGGGCTCCCGGCCGGGTCGCCTCGGCGGCCCACGCGGGCTGGCCGGCGGCGACGAGGGCGACGCTCGCGGCGGCTCCGGTCATGATCCTGCGCCGGCTGGTCACCGCACCATCGGGCCCGTGGTCGCCGCACGCGACGCAGCCGATGGAGGGGTGGGCGGACTGGTCCGTTTCACAGAGATGGCCCATGTGAGGCGAACCTAGGCGGCCGACCGCCGATCGGCAACCGCAACCGCATGACCCTTCGGGCCCAGGGCGCCGGGGGAGGGTGACGGAGACCAGACGTATCGACGGCGACGGAGACCAGACGTATCGACGGCGACGGAGACCAGACGTATCGACGGCGACGGAGACCAGACGTATCGACGGCGACGTCCGGGCCGGATCAGGCGAGCGTCGCCGAGCCTGCGGCGACGCCGGACGATGCCCTGCCGGTCACGGCTCGCCGCCCGGTTCGGTACGGGTCGCGACGAAGTCGCGGGTCTCGGCGTACATCCGCTGGATGTAGGCCTCGAGCTGCTCGGTCTCGACGCGCCACTGCCCGCGACCGCCCACCTTGATCGCCGGGAGGTCGCCACTGCGAACGAGTGCGTAGGCCTGAGCCGCGGAGACGTCGAGGATCTCCGACACCTCGGTCAGCGGGATGAAGCGGCGCGGCACCAGCTCAGTGTGCCATCGCCGTCCCGGGTGCCGACGCCGGTTGTCCACAGGCCGGGCACCCACCGGATCGTTGTCCACAGGCGGCCGGCTCGAGGAGGCGCCGGCCCGGCGGGTCCGGCAGGATCGTCCACCATGACCGATCTCCCCACACCCGAGGCGTCGCGCCTGCGGGCGCCGTCATGGCGCGACTCGCGGCTGATCATCGGGGTGCTGCTCGTGCTGTCGTCCACGGTTCTCGGCTCGGTGGTCGTCGCACGCGCCGACGACCGGGTGCCCGTCTATACGGTCACAGCGCGTGTCGCACCCGGCGAGAAGCTCGACGACGACGACGTCAGTGTCGTCGACGTCCAGCTCGGGGACCTGTCGACGCGCTACCTCGCGGCCGACCGACCCGTGCCGGCCGAGGCGTGGGTGTTGCGCGAGCTCCGCCCGGGCGAGCTGGTCCCGGTCGACGCGATCGGCGATGCGGGTGAGGTCGACGTCCAGCCGGTGGCCCTCCGCGTCGACGCCACCTCCGCGGCCGCGCTCGGCGTCGGCGCGCTCGTCGACGTCTATGTCAACCGGCCCACCAAGGCGTCAACCCCCGGGACGCCCGCGTTCGCCGGCCCCGTGCTGGTCCTCCCGCGGGTGTCCGTGGTGTCGGTCGCCACCGAGGATGCCGTGCTCGGTGGGGCCGGTGAGACCCGTGCGGTCACCGTCGGCGTGCCGCGGGACTCCGTCAAGGGCCTCGTCGCCGACGTCGATGCCGGCGCCAGGATGACCCTCGTCCCGGTTCCCGGTGGGCAGGGCGGGGGCTCGTGACCACGGTTCTCACCGCGCTGACCCATTGGCACGAGGCGCGATTCGTCGCCGTGCTCGGCCAGGCTGCAGGGCTCACCCTCGTACGTCGGTGCGCCGACCTGGCCGAGCTGCTGTCGGCGGGCGCCGCGGGTGTCGCCCGGGTCGCGGTCGTCTCGCCCGACCTGCGCGGCCTGGACCGCGACGCGCTCCGTCAACTCGCCGGCCATGGCGTCCGGGTGGCCGGTCTGGTCCCTCCCGACGACGAGGAGGGAGAGCGCCGCCTGCGCCAGCTCGGGGTGGCGACCATCCTGCGGCCCGATGACGACGCGGCTGCGGTCGAGCAAGCGCTCACCGCGGTCGCCGGCGGCTCCACCTCCGTGCCGGCGGCAGAACCGCGTCAGTACGCCGACCCGATGGGTACTGGTCGGGACGACCTCGAGGCGGCGTTGCAGGACGACAGCCCTCGACTGCCGAGCCCGGTGACCGTCGTCTGGGGCCCCACCGGGGCACCCGGCCGCACCACCGTCGCGGTGACCATGGCCGCGCAGCTGGCGGCGGCCGGCATCCGGACGATGCTCGTCGACCTCGACACGTGGGGAGCGAGCGTGGCGCAGGTGCTCGGGCTCGTCGACGAGGCTCCCGGGGTGGCGGCGGCCGCCCGGGCGTCCGAGCAGGGGTCGCTCGACGTCCCCGGCCTGGCTCGCCTCGCTCCGGAGGTGGTCCCCGGCCTGCGCGTCCTCACCGGGCTGCCCCGGGCCGACCGGTGGCCCGAGTTGCGTGCAGCCGCCGTGGAGGACATCCTCCGGCTCGCGCGGGGGGTAGTCGAGCACGTCGTCGTCGACTCCGGCTTCGCGGTCGAGGACGACGAGGAGCTCAGTTATGACACCGTCGCGCCCCGTCGCAACGCAGCCACGCTCACCGCGTTGGAGCACGCCGACGCGCTCGTCGTCGTGGGTGCGTCCGACCCGGTGGGCCTGCAGCGGCTGGTGCGCGCGGTCCAGGACGTCGCCGTGATCTCCGCGCCTCCGCCGACGGTCGTGGTCAACAAGGTCCGCACGGGTGTAGCTGGGCCACGCCCCGAACGGGCGGTGCGAGAGGTGCTCGGCCGCTTCGCCGGGATGGACGACGTCCGCATGCTGCCGTGGTCACCTGGCGAGTGCGACGCCGCGCTGTTGGCGGGACGGGCGCTCACCGAGACCGCACCTGCCGCTCCACTCACCCGCGCACTCGCCGAGCTGGCCGCGGCCCTCGACCCCCGGGCAGCATCCGGCGGGCGCGGCGCCGGCACCGGCAGCCGGCACGCGAGGAGGCGCCGCGGCATCCGGTCGGGTCAGGCCCCCGCACCGGTCTGACACGATTGGGCGCGTGGCAGACCGGCTCAGCAACCTCGACACCTCCTTCCTCCACCTCGAGGATGCGACGACGCCGATGCACGTCGGGTCGGTCATGGTCTTCGACGTGCCCGAAGGAGGCTTCGACCACGAGAACCTGCTCACCCTCATCGGCGAGCGCATCGCGCATGTGCCGCGGTACCGCCAGCGGATCAGGGCCGTGCCAGGTGGTCTGGCGAACCCGGTCTGGGTCGACGACCACGCGTTCGACATCACCTACCACGTGCGGCGCAGCGCCTTGCCACGGCCGGGGTCCGACGAGCAGCTCGAGGAGCTGGTCGCCCGGATCCAGCCGCGGCCTCTCGACCGCTCACGGCCGCTGTGGGAGGTCTATCTCGTCGAGGGGCTGGCCGAGGACCGCTTCGCGATCATCACCAAGACGCACCACAGCCTGGTCGACGGCATCGGTGCGGTCGACATCGGTGCGGTCCTCGTCGACGGCAACCCCGCCGGGGGCGACGGCCCGTCGACGACCTGGCGAGCGCGGCCGGAGCCCACCGGCGCCGAGCTGGTGGTCGGCGCCTTGGCCGAGGTCGTGCGCCGGCCGAGCCGGCTCGTCGACACCGTGCAGAACGGCGTGGCCGACGTGACCGCGACGCTCGGCAAGGTCGTGTCGGTCGCCGGCGAGGTGGTCTCGACCGTCGCGCGGGTCTCCGCACGGCCGGCGCCGACGTCGCCGCTCAACGCGTCGGTGGGCCGGGCCCGTCGCTACGTCATGGTCGGCACCGATCTCGAGGACTACCGCACCGTGCGCTCCCGGCTCGGGCCTGGCTCGTTCGCCGAGGAGGTCAGCGTCAACGACGTCGTGCTCGCCGTGGTGGCCGGGGCCTTCCGGTCGTGGCTGCTCACCCGTGGTGAGTCGGTGTACCCCGGCACGACGGTCCGTGCGATGGTGCCGGTGTCGGTCCACGACGCCGGCGACGGGCCGCCGGGTGCGGCGTTGACCGCCTGCTTCGTCGACCTGCCGGTGGGGGAACCCGGGCCCTCGATGCGGCTGCACCAGATCGCCTTCTCGATGCGCCAGCAGATGGAGGGCGGCCCGCGACGAGCGGTGTCCGCCGACACTCTCGCCGGACTCGGCGGGTTCGCACCGCCGACCATCCACGCGCTCGGTGCGCGGCTCGGCGGTGCGGTGTCGCGCCGGCTCTACAACGTCGTGATCACGAACGTGCCGGGGCCACAGACGCCGCTGTACGCCGCCGGCGCCCGCATGGTCTCCACGTACCCCGTCATCCCGCTCGGCACCGGCCAGGCGCTGTCGATCGGTCTGACGTCCTACGACGGCGGGGTGTACTACGGCCTCTATGCCGACCGTGACGCGATGCCCGATGCCGACGTGCTCGGGCGGGGCCTGGTCGACGCCCTGCACGAGCTGGTCGACGCTCCTGGGGCGCGCGCGCGATGACGGCCTACGACGCACGTGCCGGATGGCGCGGGCCGGCCACGCGAGGACGTACCGCCTCGTCACCGTCCGTCCGGCCGGTCGGTGCCCACCGTCCCGAGGAGGCGCCATGCCGGTGACCCGGGTGTACCTGCCGGTCGGCCCGCACGCCCTCGACGAGCTGGCCGCCGGCCGGCCGCTACCGGTTCCGCTCGCCGCCCATGCGGTCACCCAGGCCCTGGGGCGTCCCGGGCTCGTCGTCGACGAGGAGGAGCTCGAGCACGTCGCCTGGTGTGCAGCGGTCGAGGATGCCGCAGCCTTCACCGGAGGCACCAGGCGTCGCGTCGTCGCCGCAGCAGACGTCGACGGCGTCCAGGTCGTTCCCGCGGCGGGGCGGCCCTCGCGGGTGGAGGTCACTGCACCGGTCGAGCGGTCCCGGGTGGTCTCCTTCCACATCGACGAGAACCCCGGCGCTACCGGCCCCGAGGACCTGCTCTGGTTCGACGTCACCGAGCTCGACACCGTTCGGGACCTCCTCGCCGCGCCCTGACCGCGTCAGCGGAGTTGCACCCGCGCGACGCCCGGCGGGAGAGTGGACGGCAGTCCCGAGCACGAGGTCGCCATCGCGGCCGTCGTCGATCGCCCCGGCCTGTCACCTGTCCCCCGCACCCGACCGAACGAGGTCCCACCCCTATGGACGCCGTCACCTCCGTCCCCTCACCGGTCAACGAACCGGTGCTCGACTACGCCCCCGGCAGTCCCGAGCGCATCACGGTGGAGGCCGCACTCGCCGACCTCGGCGCCATCCGGCACGACCTGCCGCACACGATCGGCGGGCGGCGGGTGGCCGGCACGGGCCGGCGGGTCGAGGTGCGCCAGCCGCATGCCCGCCGGAAGGTCCTCGGCACCTTGCGCGGCGCCACCCGAGCGGATGCCGGCGCGGCCGTCGACGCCGCGGTCGCCGCGGCCCCTGCCTGGCGCGACCTCGCCTTCGACGACCGGGCCGCGATCTTCCTCAAGGCGGCCGACCTGCTGGCCGGGCCGTGGCGGGCCCGCCTGTGCGCTGCGACGATGCTCGGCCAGAGCAAGACCGTGTATCAGGCGGAGATCGACGCCGCGTGCGAGCTCGTCGACTTCTGGCGATTCAACGTGCACTTCGCGCGGCAGATCCTGCAGGAGCAGCCGCCGGCGAACTCGCCCGGGGTGTGGAACCGCAGCGACCACCGCTCCCTGGAGGGGTTCGTCTACGCGGTCACCCCGTTCAACTTCACGGCCATCGCCGGCAACCTCCCCACCGCTCCGGCCCTGATGGGGAACACCGTGGTGTGGAAGCCGTCACCGACCCAGCAGCTCGCCGCGCAGCTGACCATGGAGCTGCTCGAGGAGGCCGGGCTGCCGCCCGGCGTCGTCAACCTGGTCACCGGAGACGGCGTCGCGGTGTCGGATGTCGTGCTCGCCCACCCCGAGCTGGCCGGCCTGCACTTCACCGGTTCGACGGCGACCTTCCAGCACCTGTGGCGGCAGATCGGCGAGAACCTGACTCGGTACCGGCACTACCCGCGGATCGTCGGCGAGACCGGGGGCAAGGACTTCGTGCTCGCCCACCCGAGCGCCGACGTCGACGTGCTGCGCACCGCGCTCGTCCGTGGAGCGTTCGAGTTCCAGGGGCAGAAGTGCTCGGCGGCCTCGCGTGCGTACGTGCCCCGCTCGGTCTGGCGCCGGATGAAGGACGACCTCGTCACCGTGACCGACGGGCTCGCGATGGGCGACGTCACCGACCTCGCGAACTTCATGGGCGCGGTCATCGACGAGCGCGCCTTCGCGAAGCACCGCGCGGCGATCGACCGGGCTCACGCGGCCCCGCACCTCGACGTCGTCGCCGGCGGCACCTACGACGACACCGACGGCTGGTTCGTGCGACCCACGGTCGTCACGAGCGACGACCCCGCCGACGAGATGTTCCGCACCGAGTACTTCGGCCCCATCCTCGCCGTCCACGTCTACCCGGACCGCCGGTACGACGCGGTCCTCCGGCAGCTGGAGTCGTTCGCGCCGTACGCCCTGACCGGGGCGATCATCGCCCAGGACCGGGCGGTGGTCGCCGACGCCACCCACCGCCTGCGGTTCGCGGCCGGCAACTTCTACGTCAACGACAAGCCCACCGGCGCGGTCGTCGGTCAGCAGCCCTTCGGCGGCGGCCGCGCGTCGGGTACCAACGACAAGGCCGGCTCGGCCGCGAACCTCACCCGCTGGACGTCTACCCGCTCGATCAAGGAGACGCTCGTCCCAC
>JBOFLR010000638.1:0-1520 GCA_051657965.1 Dermatophilaceae bacterium | reverse complement strand
GGGGCGATGACGTAGTTCTCCACCTGCTGGTAGACGACGTAGTACACCAGGGCGACCACGGCGTTGCGCGGCTCGTCGAAGAAGGCGACCAGGCAGACGAGTGCCGCGCCGAGGGTGGCACCGATCATGGGGATCAGGCCGAGCAGGCCGACGCTCACCGCGAGCACCGCCGCGTAGGGGATGCCGAGGATCGTCATCAGCAGATACGACATGACGGCGTTGAGCGTCGCGATGAACACCTGACCGATGGCGTACGCCCCGACCCGGCGCATGATCTCCTCCGACAGGGACTCGATGCGGGGGCGCCGGCTCGCCGGGACCAGCGCGTAGACGGCGTACTTGACCCGGGGCAGCGACGCGAGCAGGTAGAGCGTGAGCACGAGCACCGTGAACGTCTGGAACACCCCGGAGATCACGGCTCGGCCCGCTCCGAGCAGGCCGCCGAGGACCCCCTCGAGGAACGCCTGGTCGGTGAGCCGCGTCGTCACCTCGGCCTGCACCCGGTCGACGACGTCGTAGTGGCGGTCGAGGTCTCGAACCCACGGCGCGTCGAGGACGTCGCCGACGTACTCGGGCGCCTGCTGCACGAGTTCGCCGCCCTGCTCCGCGACCGGCGGGACGACCAGGGCGCCGATGACGACGAACGCCAGGATGAGCCCGGTGAACACCACGCCGACCGCCGCGCCCCGCGTCATCCGCGCGCTCAGCCGTTCGACGACCGGGTCGAGTGCGAGGGCGAGGAAGAACGAGACCAGGAGCAGGGTGATCGTCGTGGTCAGGCGCCCGAGGCTGTTCCAGAGCCCGATCGCGAGCAGCGCACCGGTCGCCCCGAAGAAGCCGACGTAGAACGGCGAGTGCCGGTTGAGTGGACGACCCACCGTCCCGAACGCGGTGGCCGGCTCCGGGCCCGCCGGCGGCTCGGGTGCCGTGGCCGATGCCGTGGCGGGCGACTCGGTGCGCTCCACGGGCGGCGTCTCGACCGCTGGTGGTGTCCCGACCTCGGGAGCGGTATCGGTGGCCGGTGCGTCACGGGTGTCGAGCCGGTAGCTGCGCTCGAGAGCCGCGCGCTGGCGCCGGCGGTACTCACGCCAGCGCGACAGGACCGTGTCGGGAACCGACAGCCTCACCAGCACCTCCGGCGTCGAGTCTCACGAGTACCTCGAGCGTCCACCCTAGTGCGGGATCGGGGCCGGGAGCGGCGTCGGAGCGCGATCCCGGTCAGGCGTCGCGGAACCGGTTGATGGCGGGCTCGAGACGGGCGCGCTTGGTCGCGTCGGTGACGCCGAGGCCCTCCTGGGGAGCAAGGGTGAGCACGCCGACCTTGCCCTGGTGGGCGTTGCGGTGCACGTCGAGCGCGGCCTGGCCGACGTCCTCGAGCCGATAGGTGCGCGAGAGCGTGGGGTGCACGATGCCCCGGTCGACCAGGTCGTTCGCGGCCCAGGCCTCGCGGTAGTTCGCGAAGTGCGAGGAGACGATGCGCTTGAGGTTCATCCAGAGGTAGCGGTTGTCGTACTCGTGGA
>JBOFLR010000637.1:0-11129 GCA_051657965.1 Dermatophilaceae bacterium | reverse complement strand
GGGACCGCGAGAAGCTCCAGGAGCGGCTCGCCAAGCTCGCCGGCGGCGTGTGCGTCATCAAGGTCGGCGCGCACACCGAGGTCGAGCTCAAGGAGAAGAAGCACCGCATCGAGGACGCCATCTCGGCGACCCGCGCGGCCATCGAGGAGGGCATCGTCGCCGGCGGTGGCTCGGCCCTGCTCCAGGCCGTCAAGGTCATCGACGGGCTCCAGCTCGAGGGCGACGAGGCGGTCGGCGCATCCATCGTTCGCAAGGCGGCCGCCGAGCCGCTGCGGTGGATCGCCGAGAACGCCGGCCTGCAGGGCTACGTCGCGGTCGCGAAGGTGGTCGAGCTCGAGCCCGGGCACGGCCTGAACGCCGCCACCGGCGAGTACTCCGACCTGGTCAAGGCCGGCGTCATCGACCCGGTCAAGGTCACCCGGTCGGCGCTGCGCAACGCGGAGTCGATCGCGTCGATGGTGCTCACCACCGACACCCTCGTGGTCGAGAAGAAGGAGGAGGAGCCGGCCGCCGCCGGTGCCGGTCACGGCCACGGTCACTGACCCTCCTTCTCCCACAGCGGTACTCGGATGCCGCCCGCGCCCCACGGTGGGCGCGGGCGGCATCCGTGTGTCTGAACGCGTCCTGCTGGCATGTTCACGTCGTGCAGCCGCACGGCTTGCGCTCACTATTCACATCATGAATAGTGAGGGGCATGACGACCGGGCATGTGGTCCTGGGGCTGCTGTCCAGAGGGCCGCAGCACGGGTACGAGCTCAAACACGGGCATGACAGCCTGTTGCCGGCGGCGCGCGCACTGGCCTTCGGTCAGGTGTATGCGGCCCTGTCCCGCCTGCGCGACCGCGGGTTCGTGGAGGAGTTCGCCGTCGAGAAGGCCGACGGACCGGAGCGGGTCCGCTACCGCATCACCGATGCCGGTCGAGCAGAGCTGACGACGTGGTTGTCGACCAGTGAGGCGCCGCCGGAGCATGCGGCGAACCCGGTGGCGACCCGCGTTGCGCTCGCCCTTCTCAGCGGTGGGCGGGATGCAGCGATCGAGGTCCTGCGCGACGCCCGACGCGTGCGGGTCGACCGCATGCGAGCCATCACTCGTGACCAGTCGAGCCGGCGCTCGGGACTGCAACGGCAGCTCGCTGCCGAGCACACCCTTGCCCACATCGACGCCGACCTCCGCTGGATCGACGCCGCCCGGCGCCGCATCGACGATCTCGAGGGAGAGCTCCCATGACCGAGCCACTGCTCCGCGCCCGTGACGTCACCCATGCGTTCGGCAGCACCCGCGCGCTGCGCGGAGTCGACCTCGAGGTGGACGACGGTGAGATCGTCGCGGTCACCGGCCCTTCGGGGTCGGGCAAGTCGACACTGCTGCTCTGCCTCGCCGGCCTGCTCGTGCCCGACGACGGAACCGTGGAGATCGCCGGCACCGACCTGCACCGGCTCGGTCCGGCGGCGCGGACGGCGATGCGTCGGGAGCTCGTCGCCGTCGTGCTCCAGTACGGATCGCTGATCCCTGAGCTGACGGCGGCGGAGAACGTCATGATCCCGCAGCTCCTCGGCGGTCGACGGCGCGCGGACGCGGCTCCCCTCGCGCACCGGTGGCTCGAGCGGCTGGGTGTCGGCAGTGTGGCCGCCGTCCGAGCCGAGGTGCTGTCGGGCGGGCAGCGTCAGCTCGTCGCCGTGGCTCGCGCGTTGGTCACCTCGCCCCGCCTCGTCCTCGCCGACGAGCCGACCGGAGCACTCGACTCCGCGGCTGCAGACCTCGTCATGCGTGAGCTCGTCGGTGCCGCGCGCGAGGCCGGTACGGCGGTGGTCGTGGTCACCCACGACGCCCGGGTCGCGGCGCACGCCGACCGCGACATCCACCTGTGGGACGGTCAGGTCGACGGCGCGGACGACGTCCCTCTCTCAGGAGGTGCCGACGGTGTCGTCGCTGACCTGGGCTGAGGCGTTGTGGCTCGCGCGCCGGGGGTCGGATGACGACCGCCCCCGTCGGTGGTTCGCCGCCGTGACAGCCGGGATGACAGCCGTCCTGCTGTGTACGGCAGCCGGCCTCGTCGCCGACGGCTTCGAGGACGTCCCCAGCCGGATCCAGGTGGTGGCCGACGGCGGCACACGCGGGGGTGCCGCGCTGGCGGTGCTGCTGCTGCTGATCCCCGGTGCGTATCTCGCGGGGCAGTCGTGGCGGGTCGCGTCGGTCGCCCGCCGCCGGCGGCTGCGTCAGCTCGCGGAAGCCGGTGCCTCGGTGGGCGACCTGCGCCGTGTCGTCGTCGCCGACACCGCGATGCCGGCCGTGGTGGGTGCCGTGGTCGGGGTCGTGCTCCTGGGCCTGGTGGCGAGCATCGCCGCGGCTGCTCAGGTGCTGCCGAACGTGGTCCTCGGCGCGTGGTGGCCGGCTCCGTGGGCGGTGCTCGCCACGACCGCACTGGCTGGCCTGGTCGCTGCGGCGTCGGCTCAGCGAGACGACCGAGTGCGTCGTCGCGCCCGGCCGACCGGCGTCGACCGCCTCCTGAGTCGCCTGGCGGGCCGGGTCGGCAACCCCGCGGTGCTACTCGCCGTGCGCGGGTTCGCGCGGTGGCCGGGTGAGACGATCCGGCCGGCGGTGATCTTCGCGTTGGCCGCAGCCATAGCCGCGTCCTCGATCTGGCTGCGCCGGCAGTTCCGGGCGACAGTCGGCACGTGGGCACAGGACGAGGAGTGGGACCTCTTCTACGGGCAGGCGTTCGACCTCGTCGCCGCGTCGACGGCGCTCGGGCTGGTGTTGTGTGCCCTCGCCCTGCTCGTCGAGCTCACCGACTCGGTCCGGCGCCGTCGGCGGGAGGACGCCGCGGCGGTGGCCGCCGGTGTCCCCGTGCGGACGCTGCGCGCGGCGCTCGTCATCCGGACCGTCGTGCCGGCCGCCCTCGCCGTCGCGACCGGAACGGCTGTCGGGGGTGCGCTCTCGGTGTACCTGACCGGCCGGATCGTGTACGACCCACTGTCTGGTCTCGATCGTGAGGCGTCGCCGTATGTCCTGGCGCTGCCCTGGGTCCCTTGGGCAGGTGCGGCAGCCGCGATCGTTGGCCTCGCCGCCGTGGCGGCCTGTGTCGCCTCGCTCGCCTTGCGGCGCACGACCGAGCCGCAGCACCTCCGCATTCCCGCCTGACGCTTCGTCGTCAGCGGTGCCGGATGCGGCCCGCGCCCCTCGATGTGGGCGCGGGCGGCATCCGATGTCATCGGGCGAGGATGGCGCGGAGGCGGGCGGCGAAGGCGTCGGGCTCGCCGTGCTGGCCATACTCGCCGCCGACGAAGCCGGCGTGGTGGCTGGGGAAGTCGGTTACCGGCACGCCGACCGCCGCCGCCACCGATCGCCCACCGCGGGCGGCGAGGGTGTCGCCGGACTCCGTGCCGACGGCGACGACGAGCCGCTCGCCGAGCGCCCGCAGCGTCTGGATGTCCGGCTCGAACTCGGTGCACGTGCGCGCGTTCCGCATCAGCGGGTCGGTGCGCGAGCCGTCGTCCTCAGTGCTGAGGCCGAATGCCGCCGGGTCAGGAGCCGGGCGCGAGGTCCAGTCGGCAGGCAGCTCGCCGTCGTGCATGACCAGCGCGAAGAACTTCGCCATCGCTGCGCCGTAGCCGGAGGCGGCGTAGGTCGAGCCGATGTCGTCGACCGCCGCGAGGGCGGCATCCCGGTCGGGGAGCCAGACCACCGTCGGCGGCTCGTGGGCGACGAGGGTGCGCACGTCCTCGGGGTGGACGGCGGCCAGGGCCAGCGCGTTCACGGCCCCGCCGCTGGTGGCGAACACGTCGACCGGGCCGGGGCCGATCGCCCCGATGACGCGGTGCAGGTCGGCGGCGTGGTCCTGCGGCGTGAGCGGCGCGGTGCCGGCCGGGTTGCGTCCGGCCCCCCGGGGGTCGTAGGTGATGACCGTCCGGTCGGTGAAGTGCCCGGCCAGGGTGCCGAAGCCAATGGCGTCCATCGGGCTGCCGAGGAGGAAGAGCGGCGGGTGGGCGGCCTCGGCCACCGGGTCGCCGTGGACGTCGTAGGTGATCGAGTCGGCGCCGTCGCCGACGGTGTGGGTGCTGATGGTCGCGTTCATGGTGTCCT
The DNA here is from genome assembly GCA_051657965.1 of Dermatophilaceae bacterium. Taxonomy (GTDB): domain Bacteria; phylum Actinomycetota; class Actinomycetes; order Actinomycetales; family Dermatophilaceae; genus JBOFLG01. Next base: position 7,045 of record JBOFLR010000637.1, on the reverse strand, counting down.
CCGGCTCTCGCTGGTCCGCTCGGTCGCGGGTCGTCATCCGTTCTGACCCTGGATCCTCGCGAAACTCATCGCCGGCTGCTCGGGTCGACGTCGTCGTGCCCGCCGCACGAGGCTGGTCGAGCGGATGATGGCTCGAACCTGGTGCGCAGAACTCGGATGACATCCGCGGTGGCCGACGGCGAGCATGGCTCCATGACGATGCACGCCAATCAGCTCCGGGTCGACGTAGCTATCGTCCGTGGGTTGGTCGAGGTGCAGTTTCCGCAGTGGTCCGGCCTGCCGATCACAGATCTGCGCGCGTCCGGGACCGTGAACGCGATCTTCCGGATCGGCGGCGACCTTGCCGCCCGATTCCCGCTGGCCGGTCACGACGTGGCACGGGTCCGTGCGTCGGTGTGCACCGAATTCGAGGCTGCCGGTGAACTCGCCGGCATCGCCACGGTGCCGACTCCCAGGCCGGTCGCGATGGGGGAGCCGGGCGGAGGGTATCCGCTGCCATGGAGCGTCCAGACCTGGGTGTCCGGCCACGATGCGACGGTCGAGGATCCCGCAGGGTCGGCCGCGTTCGCCGAGGACCTTGCCGATCTGGTCGTTGCGATGCGTGCCCACGACACCCGAGGGCGACGGTTCGACGGCGTCGGTCGCGGCGGATGTCTGCGGGACCATGACGACTGGCTCGAGACATGCTTCCGACACAGCGAGGACCTGCTCGAGGTATCGCTCCTGCGGACGATCTGGGCGGACCTGCGGACGCTGCCCGAGGTCGACGAGGACGCGATGTGCCATCGCGACCTCACCCCGCCCAACCTTCTCGTCGACGGGGGCCACCTCGTCGGCGTCCTGGACGGCGGCAGCTTCGGTCCTGCTGATCCGGCGCTCGATCTCGTGGCGGCTTGGCATCTCCTCGACAAGCCCAGGCGCGACATCCTCCGCCGTCAGCTCGGCTGCGGCGACGTTCAGTGGAGCCGGGGGATGGCGTGGGCGTTCCAGCAGGCGATGGGACTGGTCTGGTACTACGTCGACTCGAATCCGACGATGAGCCGCTGGGGCCGACGCACTCTGGCCCGCATCGTCGACACGTGGACCGCCTGAGTGAGCATGGGACCGCCGGGAAGAAGGCAGCCCGGTGACGAAGGCCGCCGTGTTCGCTCGACTCGACCGAGCCGGCCGGGGGCGACGTCACCCGTCGGCGGCCACGTGGCTCTCCGCGTCGTCGCCGGCCTTGGCGGGCGCACCGGTCGGTGCGTAGACCACGCGGATGACGCCGGTCGGGAACACCTCAGTCGCGGTGACGGTCAGGTGGTACGGCGCATCACCCTCGTCGAAGAGGCGGCGGCCCTTGCGGGCCGCGACCGGGTGCACGAGCAGGCGGAGCTCGTCGACCAGGCCGGCAGCGAGCAGCTGCTGCACCACGGAAATCGACCCGGGCACGAGGATGCCGGTGACTCCCGGGTCGGACTTCAGGGCGGCGACGGCGTCGACCAGGTCGCCTTCGACGAGCTCGGAGTTGCGCCAGGAGAACTCGAGGGGCTGGCGCGAGACGACGACCTTGCGGACGTCCCCGAGCCGCGCCGCGAACGGCGCATCGTCCCCGCCCGCCGCCTCGCGGTCCGGCCATGCCCCGGCGAAGCTGTCGTAGGTCTCGCGCCCGATGAGCAGCACGTCGGCGGTGTCGTAGTCCTCGTCGACGGCGCGGCCCAGGTGCTCGTCGAAGTACGGGAAGTGCCAGTCCGGGTCGATCTCGGCGACGCCGTCGGCGGCGATGAACAGGGTCGAGATGAGCTTTGCCACGTGGATGGTCCCTTCGAGTGGGTGGTATTCGAGTAGGCGCTGTCGGAGTGCAGACCGTCGCGGCCCGGAGGAGTCATCGCCCGCCCGGCCACCCCAGGACGCGATCGCGCCGCTCGGAGTTCAGCGCGACGGTCACGCCGATCTCGACTCGGCGCGACGGTCCCGCCATCTCGGTTCAGCGGGCGGTGACGTGGAGCTCGGCTCCGGCGAGCGACACCTGGTCGCCGGGTCTGAGCTGGCGACCGCGGCGGGTCTCGACGTCGCCGTTGACGGTCACCTCGCCTCGCTCGACGAGCTCCCTGGCCGCGGCGCCGTCGTCGACGAGCCCGGCGAGCTTGAGCAGCTGCCCGAGGCGGATCGACTCGTCGCGGATGGCGATCTCGACGGTCGGAGGAGTCACGAGAGCCGTGCCTGGAGGTTCACCGCCGTGACGATACGCGCGGCCGACCGGTCGAGACCCGCCCGGGCGAGTGAGGTGCACGTCATCCCGGGCACGCGCACGAGACACGCGCAAGCGCTGAGGTCGACGTCATCCGGCTGCGACCGCGACCGGGGATGCCGGTCCGGAGCCGCGGACCGCGCCAGACGCCCCGAACGGCGCGGCCCGCGACTCCGAACCCTTTCTCGCCACCGGAGCCCGTGCCTCCGGCGGCCGCTCATGACGCGACGTGCCGCCTCCCGGTGTAGTGGCCCTCGCGTTCGTCTTCGGTGAGTCCGCCCCACACGCCGTACGGCTCCCGCACCGTGAGCGCATGCTCCCGGCACTGCTGCAGTACCGGGCAGGCCAGGCAGATCTCCTTGGCGGCGGTGGCCCGGCGGTGTCGCTTGCTGCCGCGCTCGCCCTCCGGGTGGAAGAAGACCTCGGGCCCGACTCGACGACATGCCCCGTCGAACTGCCAGTCCCAGAGGTCGGCCACGGGTCCGGGAAGGCGGGTGATCTCGGCCATCGCTCGTGTCCCTCCGCGTCTCGGCGAGCTGTTCTGGGTTGCCCCTCACCTCACGCTAAGTTGCCCTCGGTAGGAGTGGGGCAAGCGTTCGGTAAGGCTTTGGTCAACTAATGCCGACCCCTCGTCGCCCCACGGGGACTGCGACTTCCTCTGTGCCACAGTCATTCTCGGTGCCGGTTGGGTGGCTCGCTCCGCGCCGACGGCATCCTGGCCGCGCCCGGTAGACTCGGACGATGAGCCTCGGACTCCACGAGACCACCCCGCGCGAGACCACACCACCCGACACCCTCCCCGCCGCCGGTGGCGAACGGCCGGCATCCACTGGCCACGGCGATCCGGTGGCCGAACGCGCCGGTGCGCCCACGCCTACCGCCTCGGTGCCGGCGTCGTCCGCCGAACCGGCACCCGAGTCGCCGTTCGCCGAGCTGGGGCTCACCTACGACGACGTGCTGCTCCAACCGGGCGAGACCGACGTGGTGCCGAGCGAGGTCGACACGACCAGCCGGCTCACCCGGGAGATCTCCGTTCGCGTTCCGCTGGTGTCCGCCGCGATGGACACCGTGACCGAGTCGCGGATGGCGATCGCGATGGCCCGGCAGGGCGGCCTGGGGGTGCTGCACCGCAACCTGTCGATCGAGGACCAGGCGTACCAGGTCGACCTGGTCAAGCGCACCCAGACCGGGATGATCAGCAACCCGATCACCATCGGGCCCGACGCCACCCTCGAGGAGCTCGACCGCATCTGCGGCGAGTACCGCGTGTCCGGGTTGCCAGTCGTGCAGCCCGACTCGACGCTCATCGGCATGATCACGAACCGCGACCTGCGGTTCACCCCGGTTGCCGAGTGGGCCGCCACCCGGGTGCGCGACGTCATGACGCCGATGCCGCTCGTCACCGGCGCGGTCGGCATCTCCCGCGACGACGCCACGGCGTTGCTGCGCCAGCACAAGCGAGAGCGGCTTCCGCTCGTCGACGGGCAGGGTCGTCTCGGCGGCCTCATCACGGTCAAGGACTTCGTCAAGTCCGAGCAGTTCCCGCACGCCAGCAAGGATGCCGACGGCCGGCTGCTCGTCGGCGCCGCGATCGGGTTCTTCGGCGACGCATGGGAACGGGCCACCACCTTGGTGGACGCCGGTGTCGACGTGCTGGTCGCCGACACTGCCAACGGCCACGCACGGCTCCTGCTCGACATGATCCGCCGGTTGAAGAGCGACCCGGCCACCCGGCACGTGCAGGTCATCGGCGGCAACGTCGCCACCCGCGCCGGGGCTCAGGCCCTCGTCGACGCCGGTACCGACGCGGTCAAGGTCGGGGTCGGGCCGGGCTCGATCTGCACCACGCGGGTCGTGGCGGGAGTCGGCGTACCGCAGGTGACCGCCATCTACCAGGCGTCGTTGGCCTGCCGGCCCGCGGGGGTCCCGCTCGTCGGCGACGGCGGCCTGCAGTACTCCGGCGACATCGCCAAGGCTCTGGTGGCCGGTGCCGACACCGTGATGGTCGGGTCGCTGCTCGCCGGCTGCGAGGAGTCGCCGGGCGAGCTGGTGTTCGTGAACGGCAAGCAGTTCAAGGCCTACCGCGGCATGGGCTCACTCGGCGCGATGGCCTCGCGCGGCAAGAAGTCCTACAGCAGGGACCGCTACTTCCAGGCCGACGTCGCCAGCGACGACAAGATCGTCCCCGAGGGCATCGAGGGCCAGGTCGCCTACCGCGGCCCGGTCGGCGCGGTGGCCCACCAGCTCATCGGGGGGCTGCACCAGTCGATGTTCTACGTCGGTGCGCGCACCGTACCGGAGCTCAAGGCCAAGGGTCGCTTCATCCGCATCACCACCGCGGGGCTGCGGGAGTCGCACCCGCACGACGTGACCGGCATCGTCGAGGCTCCCAACTACACCACCACGTCCTGACCCGAGCGTCACGGGGCGGTGAGGGCATCGCGCCACGACCGTGCTCGGAGGCCGCCGTCGGCGGAGCGGTCGACCGACGTGGCGGCGAGCAGGGCGTGGGCGACCGCCCGGGTCACGGTGAGCGCGGCCGCCTCGTGCAGGGCGACGACGTCGAGCGGGTGCTCGGGCGCCGGCCGAGCGCGGGTCGAGAGCGTGAACACCGTGTCGCCGTCGTACGGCGTGTGCACCGGTGAGATGGCTCGCGCCACGCCGTCGTGGGCCACTGTGGCCAGCCGGCGGCATCCGGCCTTGGTCAGGGTCGCGTCAGTGGCGACGACGGCCAGGGTGGTGGCCTGTCCCGGTCGCGGAGCCGCGCCCGATAGGCTCTCTCCCTCCGACTGCTCGGCTGCCCGCGCATCGTCCGCCTCGGTTGCCCGCTCGGCCCAGAACGCCTGGACCGCAGCGACATCGGGTGACGGGAGATCGTCGACTTCGCCGAGCAGCCCCCACCGTGTGGCATGCAGAGTGCCATCCCGGTGGACCGGCGAGCCGATCGCGTTGACCACGACGAGTGCACCGACGGTGGCTCCCGACCCCAGGACGACGGATGACGCGCCGAGACCCCCGCGCAGCCCGCCTGCGCGTGCTCCTGTGCCGGCACCGACCGACCCCTGGTCGACTGCCCCTGCCGATGCGGTGCGGAAGGCGAGGGCTCCGTCATCTGCGCCGGGGTGGTGCTGCCAGCCGGCACCGCCCGAGCCGCGGCCGAGGTCGAAGATGATGGCCGCGGGGACGATCGGCACCCGCTCGTGCGAGGCCGGCCCGACCGGCCAGCCACCGCCGGCCTCCCAGACCGCTGCGGCCACGCCGTCCGCGGCCGCCAGCCCGAAGGCGCTGCCACCGGCCAGCACGACAGCGTCGACGGCGTCGACGAGGTTGGCCGGGTCGAGCAGGTCGGTCTCGCGGGTGCCCGGTCCGCCGCCACGGACGTCGACGCCGCCGATGGTGCCAAGCGGTGGCACGACCGCGGTGACCCCGGTGAGCCAGCCCGGCTCGTCGCGGGTGACGTGGCCGACGCGGATGCCGGCGACGTCGGTGATGGCGTCGAGGGGCCCGGGTCGCATCACCCCAGCATGCCCGCTCGCCGGCCGGCGCCACGTGCGTCGCCGCCGACGGACCGCCGCGTCGTGGGGGCGTGGGTGCCGGGGTCTGGGACGTGTGCCTGGGAAGGTTCGGGTTCGCCGCAGCACTGTTGTGCGGTGAACCCGAAGGTCCCTGGTTCGGGCGGGAAAGGTGTGACGTCGCGGCGTGGATAGGCTCACCCGGTGAACGAGATCGAGATCGGGCGCGGCAAGCGCGGCCGCCGGGCGTACTCCTTCGACGACGTCGCCATCGTCCCGTCCCGGCGCACACGCGACCCGCAGGAGGTGTCGGTCGGCTGGCAGATCGACGCCTACCACTTCGACATCCCGGTCATCGCGGCACCGATGGACTCGGTGATGTCGCCGGCGTCGGCCATCGCGTTCGGTGGGCTCGGCGGCCTGGCCGTGCTCGACCTCGAAGGTCTGTGGACGCGGTACGACGACCCGACGCCGCTGCTCGCCGAGATCGCCACTCTCGATCCGGCGGTGGCCACCACCCGGATGCAGGAGATCTACCGCGAGGAGATCCGGCCCGAGCTGGTCACCGAGCGGCTGCGCGAGATCCGGCAGGCGGGGGTCACGGTCGCCGGAGCGCTCAGCCCGCAGCGCACCCAGGAACTGTGGAAGACCGTGGTCGACGCCGGTGTCGACCTCTTCGTCATCCGGGGCACCACGGTATCGGCCGAACACGTGTCGGGGCGGGCCGAGCCGCTCAACCTCAAGCGCTTCATCTACGAGCTCGACGTGCCGGTCATCGTCGGAGGCGCGGCGTCGTACTCGGCGGCGCTGCACCTGATGCGCACCGGCGCGGCCGGCGTGCTGGTCGGCTTCGGCGGCGGTGCCGCGGGCACCACCCGGCGCGCGCTCGGCATCCACGCGCCTACGGCCACTGCCATCGCCGATGTCGCGGCGGCCCGCCGGGACTACCTCGACGAGTCCGGCGGGCGCTACGTGCACGTCATCGCCGACGGCGGCGTCGGCACGAGCGGCGACGTCGTCAAGGCGGTGGCCTGCGGAGCCGACGCGGTGATGCTCGGTGCGGCGCTCGCCCGCGCCACCGACGCCCCCGGCCGCGGACACCACTGGGGCCCCGAGGCGCACCACCCCGAGCTGCCGCGCGGCGAACGGGTCGAGGTCGGCGCCGTGGCGCCGCTGCGGGAGGTGCTGTTCGGCCCGAGCCGGGCCGCCGACGGAACCACCAACCTCGTCGGGGCGCTTCGACGAGCCATGGCGACCTCCGGCTACCTCGACCTCAAGGAGTTCCAGCGGGTCGACGTCGTGG
>JBOFLR010000636.1:0-1510 GCA_051657965.1 Dermatophilaceae bacterium | reverse complement strand
CGCAGGTAGAACAGCTCGACCGCGTTGTCGGGGTCGGCCACGACGAGCTCCTTGGCGTCGCGCCGGGTGCGGTAGCCGGCCTCGCGCAGCATGGCGGCAGCGGGCTCGGCGAGCGAGCCCTTGTTCGGGACGGCGATGCGGAGCACGGCGATGGTTCCTCGCAGGTTGCGGTGAGTGGGGATGACGGGCTCGGCCGCCGCTGTCACAGGTGCCGGTACACGTCATCCGGCGTGAGGTCGGTGGCGAGCATCAGCACCTGGAGGTGGTAGAGCAGCTGCGAGATCTCCTCGGCGGTGCGCTCGCGGCCCTCGTGCTCGGCCGCCATCCACACCTCGGCGGCCTCCTCGACGACCTTCTTGCCGATCTGGTGCACGCCGGCGTCGAGTGCCGCGACGGTGCCCGAACCCGCCGGGCGGGTACGGGCCCGCTCGGCCAGCTCGGCAAAGAGGTCGTCGAACGTCTTCACGAGTGACAAGGGTACGGGCGGCCGGCGCGACGTCATCCGACCGCGGCCGAGTCGTCATCCGACCGCGGCGGAGTCGCCGGCCTCGCGCGACGGGACCCGGCTCTCCTCGCGGGTGACCGCGACCCACCGGGTGAAGCCGTAGACGACGAAGGCGCCGTAGAAGATGTACATGACCGCGGTCGGGACGTACCCGGTGGCGAAGCCGAGCGGCACCCCGACGAGGTCGACCCCGATCCACGCCAGCCAGAACTCGTTCCAGCCGCGAGCCATGGCGTAGGTGGCCACGATCGACCCGGCGAAGATCCACGCGTCGCACCAGTAGAACCACCACTGCGGGGTCCAGAACGGGTTCGGCGAGAGGTTCCACAGCGCGACGAACACCTGGTGCACGACGACCGTGCCGACCAGCCAGCCGGCGGCGAGGAGCAGGCGTTCGTTCCGTGTCATCCACCGCGGGACGATGGCCGGCGCCGAAGCGCCGCGGGCCCGCTGGTGCCGGCTCCACCGGGCCCAGCCGTAGCTGCTGAGAAGGATGAAGAACACCTGCCGGCCGGCCTGGCCGAACAGCGGGATCCGCTCGTCGGCGCCGAAGGCGGCGCCGGTGTAGACGAAGAACAGCATGACGTTGGCGAGGATGCCGATCGGCCAGGCCCAGACGTTGCGCTTCATCCCGTACCAGGCCGAGACGATCCCGATCGTGACGCCGAGCAGCTCGAGCCAGTGCAGCTCGTAGGGCCCGAGCGGGATGGTCGCGTCGATGACCCGCTGGAACAGGTTCTGGCCCGGGTCGGTCACCGCCAGGACCGTGGCGCCGTTCACCGTGCCACCTCGACGGGCGGCGCCGTGCGGCGCAGCGTCGCCGCGGTGGCGACCGCGGCGGTGGCCGCCTCGTGGCCCTTGTCCTCGCGCGACCCGGGCAGGCCGGCCCGGTCGCGGGCCTGCTCGTCGGTGTCGCACGTGAGCACGCCGAACCCGACCGGCACGCCGGTGCGCACCGCGACGTCGGTGAGCCCGGAGGTCGCGCTCTGGCACACGTAGTCGAAG
>JBOFLR010000635.1:0-2989 GCA_051657965.1 Dermatophilaceae bacterium | reverse complement strand
GGATGACGCGGCCGTCACCGACTGATCGCGAGTCCGGCACTCCGGCTGCGCCGGGTGTGGGATGACGCGGTGTCGGACGACGCGGCCGTCACCGACTGAGCCCGGGTCCGGCACTCGGCGTTGGGATGACGTCGGTCGTGGCCGTTCGGTGACCGACACATCGCCGTCGCGGCCCGCTTCGCGAGTTATCGTGAAAGACATGACCTCCGAGCAGCCCCAGGCCGACAACCCGGGCAACCGCGAGCGGCTCGAAGCCGAGCGCCTCTCGCTCGAGGCCGAGCTCGCCGCGCTGCGAGCCGGCGGTGACGTCTCACCCGCCCAGCTGCGGTCGATGGAGCGCGACCTCGCCCAGGTGCGCTCCCAGATCGCCTCGCTCACCGCGCAGAACGAGCGGCTCGTGCGCACCCTGCGTGACGCCCGCGAGCAGATCGTCACCCTGAAGTCCGAGGTCGACCGGCTCGCCCAGCCGCCCGCCGCCTACGGAACCGTCATCGAGGTCTTCGACGACGGCACCGTCGACATCCTCACCAGCGGCCGCAAGATGCACGTGGCGGTCAGCCCCTCGCTCGACGAGGGCGACCTCGTGCCGGGCCGCGAGGTGATGCTCAATGAGGCGATGAACGTGGTCGCGGCCCGGGGGTACGAGGTCACCGGTGAGGTCGTGCTGTGCAAGGAGGTGCTCGACGACGGCCGGGTGCTCGTCGTGGCCCAGGCCGACGAGGAGCGGGTCTGCCGGGTGGCGGCCTCGCTCGCCGATCACACCATCCGGGTCGGCGACGCCCTGCTGCTGGAGTCGCGCAGCGGCTTCGTCTACGAGCGCATCGACAAGGCCGAGGTCGCCGATCTCGTGCTCGAGGAGGTGCCCGACATCGACTACACCGACATCGGCGGCCTCACCGGCCAGATCGAGGCCATCCGCGACGCCGTCGAGCTGCCGTACCTCCATCCCGACCTCTACGTCGAGCACCAGCTCAAGCCGCCGAAGGGTGTGCTGCTCTACGGGCCGCCCGGCTGCGGCAAGACGATGATCGCCAAGGCGGTGGCGGCATCCCTCTCGCGCAAGGTGGCCGAGAAGGAGGGCCGCGCGCCCGGCAAGTCGTACTTCCTCAACATCAAGGGCCCCGAGCTGCTGAACAAGTACGTCGGCGAGACCGAGCGGCACATCCGGTTGATCTTCCAGCGGGCCCGCGAGAAGTCCAGCGAGGGCTACCCGGTGGTCGTGTTCTTCGACGAGATGGAGTCGCTGTTCCGCACCCGCGGGTCGGGCGTGTCCAGCGACGTCGAGACCACCATCGTCCCGCAGCTGCTCGCCGAGATCGACGGCGTCGAGGGGCTGGAGAACGTCATCGTCATCGGGGCCTCGAACCGCGAGGACATGATCGACCCGGCCATCCTCCGCCCCGGCCGGCTCGACGTGAAGATCAAGATCGAGCGGCCCGACGCCGAGGCCGCGCGGGAGATCTTCGCCAAGTACCTCGTGTCGGGGCTGCCGCTGCACGCCGACGACATCGACCAGAACAACGGCTCCGAGGAGACCACGCTGCAGGCCATGGTCGACGCCACGGTGCTGCGCATGTACGCCGAGGAGGAGGAGAACCGTTTCCTCGAGGTCACCTACGCCGGCGGCGACAAGGAGATCCTGTACTTCAAGGACTTCAACTCCGGCGCGATGATCCAGAACATCGTCGACCGCGCGAAGAAGATGGCGATCAAGGACTTCCTCGACACCGGCCAGCGCGGCCTGCGCATCGAGCACCTGCTGCAGTCGTGCACCGACGAGTTCCGCGAGAACGAAGACCTCCCCAACACCACCAACCCCGACGACTGGGCGCGCATCTCGGGCAAGAAGGGGGAGCGCATCGTCTACATCCGCACCCTCATCAAGACCAAGGAGGGCACCGAGCCGGGCAAGTCGATCAACACCGTCGCCAACACCGGCCAGTACCTCTGACCGCAGCTTCTCCCGCCCGAACCCGGAACCTTCGGGTTCGCTCCGGAACGCGTCTAGGGCGAACCTGAAGCCTCGCGTTCGAGGCCGTCGGTCGACCGTCGGGCTCGACCGATGGGCTCGCCGATGTCGGAGCTTGTCAGGGCACCTTGGCATGATGCCCGGATGAAGCTCGGTCTGCAGGTTTCGTCCTTCTCCTGGCCCGGGTCGCCCGTGTCGACCGGCGCGATCTGGCGGCGCGTCGCCCGCGACGCCGAGGCGGCCGGGCTGTCGTCGCTGTGGGTGATGGACCACTTCTTCCAGATCTCGGTCGTCGGCCCGCCCGAGCTCGACATGCTCGAGGGCTACACGACGCTCGCCCATGCCGCGGCGGTCACCGAGCGGATCGAGCTCGGCACCCTGGTCACGGGGGTGACCTACCGTCATCCGGGCCTGCTGGTGAAGACCGTGACCACGCTCGACGTGCTGTCCGGCGGGCGGGCCTGGCTCGGCATCGGCGCGGCGTGGAACGAGGAGGAGCACCGCGGGCTCGGCGTGCCCTACCCGTCGACGAGCGAGCGGTTCGAGCTGCTCGAGGACACCCTGCGGCTCGCACAGCAGATGTGGAGCGACGACGACGCCCCGTTCGTGGGCATGCACGTGTCGCTCGAGCGGCCGCTCAACCACCCCCAGCCGGTGCGCCGCCCGCCGATCATGGTCGGCGGCGGAGGAGAGCGGAAGACGCTGCGGCTGGTGGCGCAGTACGCCGACGCGTGCAACCTCTTCGACACCGGGCTCGGCCCCGGCGGCCTGGCCCGCAAGCTCGACGTCCTCCGTGGCCACTGCGCCGAGCTGGGCCGCGAGTACGACGAGATCGAGAAGACCTGCCTGGCCCGGATGACGCTCGGCACCCAGGGCACGACAGCGCCGGACGGCAGCCCGGTGCAGTCGGTGGTCGAGGCCGTGGACCGGCTGGGCCGGCTACGAGAGGCCGGCATCGACACGGTCATCCTCGGCATGGCCAACGACACCGACCCGGGCGCCTACCCGCTCGTGGCCGAG
>JBOFLR010000634.1:0-6221 GCA_051657965.1 Dermatophilaceae bacterium | reverse complement strand
GCCACGAACGCCGCCGTCACCAGGTCGAGCAGCGCCGAGCCGACGCGTTCCGCGTCATCCGGGTACAGCAGCGAGAGCCCGGCCGTCAGGTCGGGCCACCACCGGTCGACCCGCGCCTGGAGCATCGTCGCTCGGTCGTCGCCGGATCCGGCCGGCACGACGACCCGGGGCGAGCGCACGGCATCCACGCGCGCCATTCTCACGGATGCCGGGCGCTGCCGGCAGGTGGGGCCGCTCCTCGGATGCGATGCTCTCGGAGCCGGACGTCGTGGTCGCGGCCCCGGGCGGTCCGATCGGCAGCGGGGGCTGGATGTCCCCGAAAGAGCTGTCCGATGATGTGCGAGTGCACCCTGACCCCACGCCCGCCCAGCCGCCCCTCCCACCTGACGTGCGGTTCGTCGACGTGTTCGGCGCCGAGCCGTTCGTCGGCAACGCTGTCGCGGTCGTCCACGACGCCGACGGTCTCCCCGACGAGGAGATGGCGGCGATCGCGCGGTGGACGAAGCTGTCCGAGACGGTCTTCCTGGTGCAGCCCACCACACCCGACGCCGACTACCGCGTCCGCATCTTCACGACCGGCGGCGAGCTGCCGTTCGCCGGGCACCCGACCCTCGGCGCGGCTCACGCCTGGTTGGAGGCCGGGGGCGTGGCCGGCGCCGACGACAGGGTCGTGCAGGAGTGCGCTGCCGGCCTGGTGGCGGTGCATCGAGGGGAGCGACTCGCGTTCGAGGCGCCGCCGCTCGTGCGCTCGGGCCCGGTCGACGCCGCCGACCTCGCCCGCCTGGTCGAGGCGCTGGGCCTCGACGCGCACGATGTGGTCGACTCCGCCTGGGTGGACAACGGCCCCGGCTGGGCGGGCCTGCTGCTCCGCGACGCCGAGAAGGTGCTCGGCCTCCGGCCACAGCTCTCGCGGCTGGCCGGGCTCAAGGTCGGCATCGTCGGCCGGTGGCCCGACGGCGCGCATCCCGACGGTGCGGCGGCGGAGGTGCGAGCGTTCTACGGCGATGACCGCGAGGTCATGGAGGACCCGGTCACGGGCAGTCTGAACGCCGGGCTAGCCCAGTGGCTGGTCCCCGCCGGAGTACTGCCCCGCCGCTACGTCGCCGCGCAGGGCACCGCGATCGGTCGTCGCGGCCGGGTGCACGTGGAGGTCGGTGACGACGGCACGGTGCTCGTCGGAGGGGACACTCACACGCTCATCGCCGGCAGGCTCACCCGCTGAGTGCGGCGCGCAGGGCCGCGACATCGGTGACGGGGGTGTCGCACACGAACCCACGGCACACGTAGGCCGCGGCGCGTCCGGCGACGAGCGCGCGTCGGGCGAGCAGCGGCGTGCCGGGTGTGTCCGGCTCGCCGGCCACGACGACCAGGCCAGGGGATGACGACCGCCTCGCCTCCGCGGCCAGCGCCGCGGCATCCGGCCCCGAGCCCACCACGGCCACCTGTAGCGGCCCGGTCTCGAGCGCCTCGGCGACGGCGAGCGCCCAGCCGGCGAAGCGCGGCTCGCGCACCGCGACCGCTCCGCAGGTCGCCAGCACCTGCTCGGCAGCGTCCCGATGCCGTGTCGTGCCGGTGAGTGCGGATGACGTGAGCAGTGCGCCGGCGAGCGAAGACGCGCCGCTCGGCTCGGCGTTGTCGGCCCGGTTCGCCGGCCGGGCGAACAGGTCGGACGCGTCGTGCGCCGTGTCGTGGACGACCCCGTCGTCGTCGACGAACCGGACGAGGGCGTCGTCGAGCAGTCGCGTGGACGCGTCGAGCCACGAGGCCGCGCCGGTCGCCTGGTGCAGCGCGAGGAGACCCTCGGCGAGGTCGGCGGAGTCCTCGAGCACCCCGGGTGCGGCCGAGACCGTGCCCGCGCGGCTGGTCCGGCGGAGGCGTCCGTCGACGACGTGCACGGCGAGTACGTGCTCGGCGGCGCGGACCGCGGCGGCGACGAGGTCGGGGCGGCCCAGCAGGGCGCCGGCGTCGGCGAGGCCGGCGATGGCCAGCCCATTCCAGGCCGTGACGACCTTGTCGTCGCGGGCGGGCTGCGGCCGGGTGGCGCGGGCCGTGAGCAACCGCTCGCGGATGCCGACCCACCACAAGGGGTCGTCGGGGTCGCGCCGCAGCTGGAGCGTCGACGTGCCCTGTTCGAAGCTCCCCGCCTCGGTGACGCCGAGAAGCCCCGCGGCGCGTGCTCCGTCGTCCGCGCCCAGCACCTCGGTGAGCTGATCCGGGGACCAGGCGTACGTCATCCCCTCGTGGGAGTGGCCGTCGACGACGGTGTCGGCGTCGAGCGCCGACGCGAACGCCCCCTGCGGGGTGCCGAGGTCGCGGATGACGAACGACGCGGTCTCCTCGGCGACGCGTCGGGCGAGCGGGTCGCCGGTCGCCCGCCAGAGGTGGGCGTACACCCGCAGGAGCAGCGCGTTGTCGTAGAGCATCTTCTCGAAGTGCGGCACGACCCAGTCGGCGTCGACCGAGTAGCGCGCGAAGCCACCGGCGAGCTGGTCGTACATGCCGCCGCGTGCCATCGCCGTGCCCGTCGCACGGACCATCGCGAGCGCGTCGGTGGAGCCGGTGCGGGCGTGGTGGCGCAGGAGGAACTCCAGCACCATCGACGGCGGGAACTTCGGCGCACCACCGAAACCGCCGCGGGCGTCGTCGTGCACCCCGCGCAGGGTGGTGACCGCGGCGTCGAGCGCGCCGGTGCCGAGCGGGCGCGGCTCCGGTGGGGCGGTGACCTCACGGAGCCGGGCCGCCACGTGCGCGCCCGAGGCCAGCACCGTGTCGCGGTCCTCGCGCCACACCGTCGACGCCTGCGCGAGGAGCGCGAGGAACTGCGGGCGCGGCACGTAGGTGCCGGCGAAGAACGGGTCGCCGCCGGGCGTCAACAGGCAGGTCATCGGCCAGCCGCCGGAGCCGGTGAGCGCGGTCGTCGCCGACATGTACACGGCGTCGACGTCTGGTCGCTCCTCGCGGTCGACCTTGATGCTGACGTAGTCGGCGTTCAGTGCCGCGGCGACCTCGTCGTCCTCGAAGGACTCGTGCGCCATCACGTGGCACCAGTGGCACGCGGCGTACCCGACCGAGAGCAGGACCGGCACGTCGCGCCGGCGGGCCTCGGCGAACGCGTCCTCGCCCCACTCCCACCAGTCGACCGGGTTGTCTGCGTGCTGGCGCAGGTAGGGGGAGAGGGACGACGCGAGCCGGTTCGTCATCGACTCACCGTAGGCGTCGTCGCACCGTCTGCTGATGCCGGTACGACTCAGCCGTCGAGGGCCTTGGTGAGGGCGACGCACAGGGTCAATCGCGTCGGGTCCGGGTCGACCGTGGCCCAGCTGACCCCGACGCCCGCGCGCAGCAACGTCCACGCGAGCGCCTCGTCCTCGTCGATCCCGGCCGATCGGGCGAGGAGGGAGACGCGGCGTCGAACCGACCACCGGAACGTCGCGCCGGTACCCATCTCCTCGACCCGGTTCTGCACGCTCGGGAAGATGTCGAACGCGGGATGACCGGCGACCGGCTTGGGATCGATGGCGGTCCAACCCTGTGGGCCGTGGAGCACGTTCTCGTAGTGCAGGTCGGTGTGCAGCAGCAGTTCCGGCACCGGCCCGGCGAGCAGCTCGCGGGCCAGCCCCCGGGTGCGCGTGACTACCCGCCGAGGCACTGCCGGACGCCTCGTCATCCGCTCGAGGTGCGGCTCGAGGTACACGGCGAGCCGAGGCAGCTGCGGCGGTGCCGGAACCTGTAGGCGACGCAGCAGCCGGCCGGTCTCCAGGCACGCCTCGTCCGCGTCGACGCCGCGCAGGTCCCGTTCGGGGTCGAGGCGCTCGAGCAGCAGCACCCCCTGCGACGGAAGCGCCGCGACCAGTCGGACCGCTGCTCGACCGCCCCACGTACTCAGCGCCAGTGCCTCGTGTGCGCCTTCGGGGTGCGGCCAGGCGACCTTGAGGGCGAGCCGCTCCGAGCCGCGCCGTACCGGCAGCACCAGGGCCGTCCGGCCGGTGCGAGGCGGGCCGTCCGACATCAGGTCCCAGCGGCTCAGCGCCTCGTCGACCAGGCGGGGCACCGTCGCGAGCCAGTCGACACCGGACGGCCCGCGGTCGGCGGGGTAACGGCTGACCTGCTCGACCCAGGCGGCCGGCAGCGAGGCCGTGCTCACCGCAGTCCCGGGAACGGCTCGAGCGCCGCGCCCCACCGGTGACACTCGGCCTCCACCGTTCCCAGCCACCGCGTGGCCACGGCCAGGCCGGCGCCACCGGAGTCGGCGACGAGGTCGGCCAGCACCCGCCCGTGCTCGTCACGTAGCGCCGTCAGGGCCGCGCGGGTCAGCCGGGCGGCGTCGGCGGTGCCCCGCACGGGGAACGGCAGCGGGACCCCCGCCGCGGGTTCCGGGTCGGCCCCGAGCGCACGATGGTCGGCCGACAGCGACCGTAGCCGCGCGAGCGTGGTCTCGGCGCGGGCCCGCTGCGCCGTCGTGCTGCGGGCTGCGGCGACCTCCACGAGGTAGGCGGCCGCGGTCGTGCGCCCGGCGAGGTCGCGCAGCACGCCGCCACCGACCGAGCCGCCGGCCACCACCGGTGCCGCTCCGGTCAGGGCTACCACCGCAGCGAACCGCTGGGCGTGGAGGGCGGCGACCATGGCGCGCAATGACGGTGCGACGGTCGGGAATCGGGCCGCAGCGGTCGCGCCGGCGGCTTCGGCGGCGGCCACGGCCGCCGCAGTCGTACCGGGAGGCTGGGACGGGCGGGGCGTCCCGGCGGGCGCGGATGACGACCGCGTGCCGGATCGCGCATCGGGCCCGGTCGCGGGCGTACTGCCCGAGGAGGTCGGGCCGGACGAGGGGGTGGGGGAGTCCAGGAGCCGCGCCGGCACACCGTCGTCGAGGAGGGCCGCGCGCAGCACCGAGTACTGACGTCCGTGTAGTCCGGCGAGCGCGACGCCGAGGGCTCCGGGGAGACGTGCGGCGAGGTCGGCGAGCCGGCGGCTGTCGGCGGAGAGCGCGATCAGCGCGTCCTCTCCCGGCACCGGCTCGCGAGTGGGCACCAGTGGCAGCGACGGCGCGCCGTCCTCGAGCTGGATGCCGCAGCCGGCAACGGCCGCCGCTGCCCCTCCGGCCAGTCCGGTGAGGAGCCGCCGGCGCGTCAGGTCCTCGCGAACGGCGTCCGGCATGGCGGGAATCCTCGCACGGGCCGGACCGGCGATGGACCGGACATCGGGCCGCCTGCCATAGAGTGGCCCACCGGGCACGAAGGCCCCGGAGAACTGCAGAGAGGGGAGCCCGCGCCATGGGTCGTGCCGACGTCATCCGACCCGTCCTCGACGAAGCACTCTCCGTCTCCGGCCTGGTCCTCGACGACCTGAGCATCACCGCCGCAGGCCGGCGCAGCGTGGTTCGCGTGGTGCTCGACCGCGACCTCGGCGAGGTCGACGAGGTGACAGAGGCCGTCGAGCCGCTGTCCCTCGACGAAGTGGCCGAAGCCAGCCGTCTGGTCGGTGACGCCCTCGACCGCTCCGACGTGCTCGGCGAGCAGCCGTACACCCTCGAGGTGTCCTCGCCCGGGGTCGGACGGCCACTCACCGAGCCGCGGCACTTCCGCCGGAACGTCGGGCGCCTGGTCGCCGCCCGCACAGGTGACCGGGAGATCACCGGCCGCGTCGTCCGGGCGGATTCCGGCGGGGTCACGCTCGATGTCCCGGCGACGACGTCCGTCTCCGCTCACGTCGAGAAGGTTGCCTACGCCGACATCGCCCAGGCCAGCGTGCAGGTCGAGTTCTCGCGCCCGGACGACCACCAGGAGAACTGACATGGACATCGACCTCGCCGCGCTCCGGTCCATCGAGCGCGAACGCGGCATCGCACTCGACATCCTGGTGCCCGCTATCGAGCAGGCGCTGCTTCTCGCGTATCAGCGCACCGAGGGCCACCACCGCAACGCGCGGGTCGAGCTCGACCGGACGACGGGCCATGTCGTGGTGTGGGCGCGCGACGAGCTCGAGTCCGAGCCGGCCGGGTCCGAGCCGGCCGACGCCGATGCCGACACCCGCGACGAGCCTGCCCGCCCACGCCGAGTGCTCGGACCCGAGTTCGACGACACCCCTCGCGGCTTCGGGCGGGTGGCGGCGGCCACGGCACGCCAGGTCATCGTCCAACGGCTCCGCGACATCGAGGACGAGGCGATCCTCGGCGACTTCAAGGGTCGTGAGGGCGACATCGTCGCCGGTGTGGTGCAACAGAG
>JBOFLR010000633.1:0-1590 GCA_051657965.1 Dermatophilaceae bacterium | reverse complement strand
TGGCGACCCTGGCCACCGCGGTGCCGCACGCGTCATCCGCCGCCGGTGACGCGGTCGGGTTCCCCCTGGGCCAGATCGCCGGCACCAGTGAGGTGTTCGTCCTGGACACCCACGCCGGCCCCCGGAAGAACAAGCCCGGGCTGGTGCTGGTCACCACCGACCTCGGCGGCGGGAAGTCCACCCTGCTCGGGTCGCTGATGGACTACGAGACCACCATCGGGCACCAGGCCGTGGTGTTCGACCCGTCCTGGCCGCTCGGGCGGCTCACCGAGCTGCCCCACCTCAAGCGCGACTCCCGCCTGGTCTCCCTGGCGGCGGTCAAGCCCGGGATGATGGTGCCCTCCCTGCTCATTCCCGAGCCCCGCGCCGCCTCCTACGACAGCGCCGAGGAGTACCAGGCCGCGGTCGCCGACGCCAAGCAGGAACGCCGCGAGCTGCTGCTCGACGCCGCAGCGATGCTGCTGCCGTACCGGATGGTCGCCGCCGACGCCACCGGTGAGCTCGTCGCCCGCCTCGAGGACGCCACCAGCGAGGTCGGCGGCCACTACGGCGCCGACCCCTGGACCCTCGTCGACGCCCTGAACCGCCAACCCGGCGAGACCGGCAAGGTCATCGCCGCCCGGCTCGTCGCCGCCGCCGAACGCCGCCTCGGCGCGCCGATCTTCCCCCTGCGCGGGCGCGACGTCGACGACCGCCTCCTCACCGGGCTGTTCGACAACACCCTCACCGTCATCACCATGCGCGGGATGGAGCTGCCCCCGAAGAACACCGGCGCGGACCTGTCCCAGCTCACCGAGGCCCAACGCGCCTCCCGCCCGATCCTGCACCTCGGCGCCCGCCTCGCGACCCGCGCGATCTACGCACCGGGCCCGTCCGCGGTCGCGATCGACGAGGGCACCATCATCACCGAAGGCTCCGGCTCGATGAGCGGCCTGGTCGTCCGCGCCAGCAACGACTCCCGCAAGAACGACTCCCTCGTGGTGTTCACCGCACCCAAACCGAACACCCTGTTCCGCATCGACGAACAGATCGGCAACCTCGCCGGGATGGTGTTCGCCGGCCGGATGGGCGACGAGGCCTCCGCGAAGGAGGCCATGCCGCTGCTGCACCTCGCCCCGGACTCCGGCTACCACCACACCCTGCGCAACCTCCGACCAGGCTCGTTCCTGGTGCGGGACTGGGAGGACCGACGCCGCGTGGTCCACGTCGACATGTCCTGGTGGGACACCACCTTGCGCGGCGCGCTCGACACCACTCCCGGCGGGCGGATCGACGCCACCGACGGCGTCGGCATCTTCGCCGCCGACGAGATCACCGAGGCCAGCGCATGACCGAGGCCAGCGCATGACCGAGGCCGGCGCTGGGACGGGTGGGCGGGTGACGCGCAGCGGCGAGCGCCCCGCCTCCCGCACCCGCCGGCCCGAGCGCGGCAGCCGCCGCGCTCGCGTCATCCTCGTGGCCTTGCTGCTGGTCGTGGGGTTCGCCGGTGCCGCAACGGCGGTCGACCTCAACCCGCTGCCGTGCGGCGCCCCCGACCTCCCGGTCGCGTCGTTGCCCGGTGACGGCCTGGCCGCGTCCCTGGACGGCGGG
>JBOFLR010000632.1:0-1559 GCA_051657965.1 Dermatophilaceae bacterium | reverse complement strand
CTCGTGTCGCTGCGCGAAGGTCAGGTGGCCCGGCTCGAGCGCCGCGGTCGCCGCGGCCGGCGGGTCGCCGAGCTGGCCCGCGACTCCACGGTGTTCCTCTCCGCGGTGCAGATCGGCGTCACCTTCGCCGGCTTCTTCTCCTCGGCGTTCGGCGCGGCCACCATCGCTCCGGCCCTCACCCCGCTGCTCGTCGACCTCGGCCTCCCGCAGGGTGCCGCGACCACCGCCGCCCTGGTGCTGCTGACCCTGGGCATCTCCTACCTCTCGCTCGTGCTCGGGGAGCTGGTGCCGAAGCGGGTGGCCATCCTGCGGGCCGAGCCGGTGGCCCTCGCCCTCGGTCCTCCGCTGGCGCGGTTCGCCTGGCTGGTGCGGCCGGTCATCTGGCTGCTCGGCGTGTCGAGCAACGCGGTGCTGCGGCTGTTGCGCATCGACCCCGACGACGACGCCGAGCGGATCAGCGACGAGGAGGTGCGCGAGCTCGTCACCACGCACGAGGGCTTCACCCCGGCCGAGCGGGCCCTGCTCAGCGACGTCATCGGCTCCTCGCGCCGGCTGGTGGTCGAGGTCATGCGACCGCGCAGCGACGTCGTCGGCATCAAGGAGTCCTCGACCGTCGGCGAGGCCGCCGACCTCGTGCGCGACAAGCCGTACTCGCGGTACCCCGTCTTCCGGGGCTCGCTCGACGACATCACCGGCTTCGTCCACGTGCGCGACGTGCTGCAGGCCCTCCACGAACACGGCCCCGACGCCCGGGTCGCGAGCGTGCGCCGCGACATCCTCGCGCTGCCGGCCACCCTGCCCCTGCCACCCGCGATGCAGCGGATGCGCGAGGAGGGCCACCACGTGGCGGTCGTGGTCGACGAGTACGGCGGCACCGACGGCGTGGTCACCCTGGAGGACCTGCTCGAGGAGCTGGTCGGCGAGATCTGGGACGAGTACGACGCCGACGAGCAGGGCCACGAGCTGCGGCTGCACGAGTCGCGCATGCTCGACGGCTCCACCAACCTCGAGGAGTTCGCCGAACGTACCGGGGTGCGGCTCGACGACGGCCCCTACGAGACCGTGGCCGGGTGGATGCTCGCCCGGCTCGGACGGCTCGCCAGGGTGGGCGACGTGGTGCGGGTCGATCTCGGCGACGGCGACGAGCGCGACGGGTCCGCCGCGGGCCGTGCGGTGCTGGTCGAGGTCACCGAGGTCTCCGGCCGGCGGATCACCGCGGTGCGCGTCAGCCGGTCCTCGGATGACGACCCCACACCGCCCGGGGACGATGCGCCGGTTGACGCTGTGCCGGTCGAGACCTCGCCAGCGGACGGGGGCCCGTCCGTTCGAGAGCACCACCCTGGATGACGCCCGCGGTGGTCACGCCAGTGTGGCCCGAACCCCGGTACCCTACGTTGTGTGGTAAAGACGACGCTCTACCTTCCCGACGAGCTGAAAGTTGCCGTCGAGGCGTCAGCGCGACGGCGGGGCATCAGCGAGGCCGAGTTCTACCGGCAGGCGCTGACCGAAGCGGTCGAACGGGGGCGCCGGCCCGACCCGCGTTGGGGGATCCTGGCCAG
>JBOFLR010000631.1:0-2106 GCA_051657965.1 Dermatophilaceae bacterium | reverse complement strand
GTGGCGCCGCTGCGGGAGGTGCTGTTCGGCCCGAGCCGGGCCGCCGACGGAACCACCAACCTCGTCGGGGCGCTTCGACGAGCCATGGCGACCTCCGGCTACCTCGACCTCAAGGAGTTCCAGCGGGTCGACGTCGTGGTCGCCCCGTACGAGCGCAGCTGAACTCGGAGCGTCGAGTGCACTATCAGGGTGGTCGCCCCGGCTCACCGGATGGGGCCGCCGCGGCTCCGGCATCCTGGCGTGCGAGCAGAGCCGTGGCTACCATCCGGTATGGCCGACGTCATCGCTGACCCGGAGACCGACCCGAACGCCACCTGGGCGGTCGACCCCGCCGTCGCGCGCCGGCTGACCTCGCGAGTCGTGGCGTCCGGTGAGGGCGGGCGGATGACGACCCGCACGCCGATGTCCGGCGCACCGCTCGCGACGCTGCCGGTGTCGAGCGCGGCCGACGTCACCGTGGCCGTGGACCGGGCACGCTCCGCCCAGCGCCGGTGGGCGGTACGGCCGGTGCGAGAACGGGCCGCGGTGCTGCTGCGGCTGCACGACCTCGTGCTCGACCGCCAGTCCGAGCTGCTCGACCTCGTGCAGCTCGAGGCCGGCAAGGCGCGCGGGCATGCGTTCGAGGAGGTGGCGGACTGCGCGATCGTGGCCCGTCACTACGGCCGGCGGGCCGCGCGCTACCTGCGGGCGGAGCGGCATCCGGGCGCGTTTCCCCTGCTCACCGAGGCGGTCGAGCACCACCGGCCGCGCGGGGTGGTCGGGGTGGTGTCGCCGTGGAACTATCCGCTCAGCCTCTCGGTCACCGACGCCCTCCCCGCGCTCGTCGCCGGGAACGCGGTCGTCATCCGCCCCGATCCGCAGGGGTCGCTCACCGCACTCGCGGGGGTCGAGCTGCTCGTCGAGGCCGGCCTCCCGCCCGATCTCGTGCCGGTGGTGCTGGGGCCGGGAGAGCCGACCGGGCAGGCGGTCGTCGATCGCACCGACTATGTGTGCTTCACCGGGTCCACCGCCACCGGGCGCCGGGTCGCGGCCGCGGCAGGTCGGCGCCTGGTGGGGGTGAGCCTCGAGCTCGGCGGCAAGAACACCCTCTACGTCGCCGACGACGCCGACCTGGCGCGCGCGGTGCCGGGCGCCGTCCGAGCCTGCTTCGCCTCCGCCGGCCAGCTGTGCATCAGCGCCGAGCGGGTCGTCGTGCACGCCGACGTCTACGACGCGTTCGTGCCGCGGTTCGTCGCCGCGGTGCGGGACCTGCGCCTCGGCACCGGGCTGCACTGGGGTGCCGACCTGGGCAGCCTGGTCAGCGAGGCCCAGCGCGACCGCACGCTCGGGCACGTGGCCGACGCCGTCGCCAAGGGTGCGCGAGTGCTGACCGGCGGCCGGGCCCGTCCCGAGATCGGGCCGCTCGTCGTGGAGCCCACCGTGCTCGAGGGGGTCACCTCGGCGATGCTCTGTCGTGACGAGGAGACCTTCGGCCCGCTGGTGTCGCTGTACCGGGTGGCCGGCGACGAGGAGGCCGTGCGGATGGCGAACGACACCGAGTACGGGCTCAACGCCTCGGTCTGGACCCGTGACCTGCGCCGCGGCCGGGCCATCGCGGCCCGGATCGCCGCTGGCACGGTCAACGTCAACGAGGGGTACGCCGCGGCGTGGGGCAGCGTGGCCGCCCCGATGGGCGGGATGAAGGCGTCGGGCGTCGGCCGCCGGCACGGCCGCGAGGGCATCCTCAAGTACACCGAGAGCCAGAACGTCAGCGTGCAGCGACTGGTCAACATCGGCGACGTCCCAGGGCTGCACGGCGAGCGTTACGCGCGCGCACTCACCGCGTCGCTACGGGCGATGAAGACGCTGGGGCGCTCGTGAGCGAGACCGTCGCGGATGGCGACGTGCATAACGAGATGGACGTGCATGGCGAGATGGACGTGGACGGCGACGTGGATGTCGATGTGGTCGTCATCGGGTCGGGGTTTGGCGGCTCGGTGGCGGCGCTGCGGGCGGTGGAGAAGGGCTACCGGGTGCTGGTGCTCGAGGCCGGGCGCCGGTTCGAGGATCACGAGTTCGCCCGCACCTCGTGGGACGTGCGCCGCTACCTCTGGGCGCCACAGCTGG
>JBOFLR010000630.1:0-2981 GCA_051657965.1 Dermatophilaceae bacterium | reverse complement strand
GCCTCGACCGGTTGCGCCGTGAGCGCACGGCCAGCACTCGCCGGGCCGGAGACCTCGGTGAGTTGGACCTCCCCGATCGCCACGACCGCCATGCCTCCGTCGAGGTGCGTCTCGACGTCCGGCAGGCCATGCAGCAGCTCCCCGACGGACAACGGATGGCGTTGGTCCTGGTCGATATGCACGGACTGTCGATCGTCGAGGCGGCCGCCGTCCTCGGCGTCGCCGAGGGTACCGTCAAGTCGCGATGCTTCCGTGGCCGTGAGGCACTCGCCGAGTTGCTCGGGCTCGAGCAGCGCCGGCACGACGCGCCACTGTCCGTCGCTGCGCGGGGTGTGCAGGACGACCCGGTCGCCTCGGTCGTCCCCGGTGTCGACGACGCCGCGGGGGTCGGTACCTCGTCGGCGGTGTTCCCGCAGTCCGGCACCACCACCGTGGAACCTCGGAGCGCCCCGTGACGTCTTACTCGTGGCTGGTCGTTCGCCTACAGGCGTCCGGCGCTGTCGACCGAACCACCCGCTGCACGACTCGGAGGATCTCGTGAGCACCCGCCACGACGACGACCCCGTCGAGCACGACCCCACCGGCATCCGCGACATCCTCTCTCGCCTGCCTGAGCCGGGGCCGATGCCCCACGATCTCGTCGCTCGCATCAGTGCCGCACTCGCCGACGAGGCAGACGGTCGCGGAGACCTCCTGCAGGGAGGTGTGGGGTCGTCATCCGATCTCGGCCCGATCGCGCACCGCTCGACCACCCGCTCAAACCTCGGCGGGCCGGATGACGCCGCCGGGGTGCTCGTCCTCCCACGACGGCCGCGGTGGCCGGTTCTGGGTGCAGCGGCGGCCGTGGTCGCGGTCGTCGGCCTCGGCGGGCTGGCGGTGTCGACGATGCGAGGTGGCATCGAGGCGTCGATGGGGATGGGCGAGACCCGCGCCGGGTCGACCGGCAGCGGCCAGGAGCTCGCGCCGCCCGGCACGGCCGACGAACGCCCCGACACCGGTGCCACCGAGGTGCACCTGGTCGCCACCGGAACGGCCTACACCAGTGCGGATCTGGCCGTCCAGGCTCGCGGCATCACGGCTCTGTCGGCCGGACGACCGGACGACCGGACGGTTCCCGAGTCGGCCGACGAGGACGCTGCGGATGGGGTCGCGACTCCGCATGGTGCCCTCACCTGCGCGCGGGCTCTCGGTTCGCAGCCCTGGGTCACCGTCGTCGTCGACATCGCCACGGTCGACGGCAAGCCGGCAGCGGTACTCGTGCTCACCGACAGTGCCGGCCGCACGGTCACCTACGCGGTCGCGCGATCCTGCACGACGGGTGCGCCGGATGTCGTCCACGGCCCGCTTCCGCTCGGATGACGCCGGGCCTCGCCTCGCCGACCACCGGCCCGAGGCGACCGTGCGGGTGCGGTGACCGCTCACGCGCGCCGGTCGCGGCGAGGCGAGCACTGCAGGGAATCGCCCGACCGTAGGATCGGTTGAGACGGTCGCCACCGGATATTGCGGTCCTGCCGCTCACTCACCACCAGAGGATGTGTTCGTGACCACCGACGTTCGCAACGTCATCATCATCGGCTCGGGCCCGGCAGGGTGGACCGCAGCGGTGTATGCCGCTCGGGCGAACCTGCAGCCGTTGGTGTTCGAGGGTGCGGTCACCGCGGGTGGAGCGTTGATGAACACCACCGAGGTCGAGAACTTCCCGGGGTTCCGCGACGGCATCATGGGGCCCGACCTGATGATGAACATGCGCGCGCAGGCCGAGCGGTTCGGCGCCGAGATCGTCACCGACGACGTCGAGCACGTCGACCTGAGCAGCGACGTCAAGCTGGTACGCGATGCCTCTGGTGCAGAGCACCGGGCACTGGCAGTGATCCTCGCCATGGGGTCGGCGTACCGCGAGCTCGGTCTGCCCGACGAGAAGCGGCTCTCCGGCCGAGGCGTCTCGTGGTGCGCCACCTGCGACGGGTTCTTCTTCCGCGACCAGGACATCGCCGTGGTCGGCGGTGGTGACTCGGCGATCGAGGAGGCCACCTTCCTCACCAAGTTCGCCCGCTCGGTAACCCTCGTGCATCGACGCGACGAGCTCCGGGCGTCGAAGATCATGGCCGAACGGGCGTTCGCGAACGAGAAGATCCACTTCGCGTGGAACAGCGCTGTGGAGGCGATCTCGGGCGAGGAGCGGCTCAGCGCGATCACTCTGCGTGACACCGTGACCGGGGCACGTCGTGAGCTGTCGGTGAGCGGGCTGTTCGTCGCCATCGGCCACGACCCGCGCAACGAGCTGATCGCAGGCGTGGTCGACCTCGACGCCGAAGGGTACGTCCTGGTCGACGGCCGTTCCACCCGCACCAATGTGCCGGGAGTCTTCGCGGCCGGTGACCTGGTCGACCACACCTATCGCCAAGCCATTACGGCCGCGGGCTCTGGGTGCGCCGCCGCACTCGACGCCGAGCGGTTCCTCGCCGACCACACACCCGCCGGTGTCGTCGGCGCGGATGACGTCGCCGGCAGCCAGCCGGTGACCCCAACGACCGAAGCTGTTTCTCTCCGCTGAAAGGATTGCTCCATGGGAGCTGTCACCGCCACCACCGATGCCACCTTCGACGCCGACGTGCTGCGTAGCGACAAGCCGGTCCTCGTCGATTTCTGGGCGCCATGGTGCGGGCCGTGTCGCGCGGTGGCACCCGTGCTCGACGAGATCGCCCGCGACCACGGGGACAAGGTCAGCGTCGTCAAGCTCAACACCGACGACAACCCGCAGATCACCGGCAAGCTGGGCATCACCAGCATCCCCACCATGCATGTCTACCGCGACGGCGAGATCGTGAAGACGATCATCGGAGCACTCCCGAAGCCGAAGCTGCTGCGTGAGCTGGAGCAGTTCCTCACCTGATCCTCAGCTGCGCAGAGAGAGCGTAAACCGTTGTATTGCAACGGTTTACGCTCTCTCTGTTTGTCGTCGGAGCGGTGTCAGTCGGCTG
>JBOFLR010000629.1:0-2365 GCA_051657965.1 Dermatophilaceae bacterium | reverse complement strand
CCCCCCCCCACGAACCGAACCGTGATGGCGCGGGCGCTACAGGCCCCGCCGAGTCACTTCAGTGCGACTGCGGTGAAGTCGATGGTGCCGAAGGCGGTCGGCTTCACATTGGTCACCTTGTCGGACCAGCCGAAGGTGGCCTTGTTGTACCAGAGTGGGATCGACGGGAAGTCGCCCTGGAGCAAGGCCTCGGCCTCCTGGTACTTCGCGTTCGAGGCAGCCTCGTCCTGCTCGGCCGCCGCCTCCTGGAGCAGCTTGTCGAACGCCGGGTTGGAGTAGTCGCCGTCGTTCGACGACGCGCCGGTGGCGAAGATCGGGGCCAGGAAGTTCTCGATCGACGGGTAGTCCATCTGCCAGCCGGTGCGGAACATACCCTTCATCTTCCGCTCGCCGATCTGGGTGCGGAACGTCGCGAAGTCGACGACCGGCTTGGCCTGGCACTCCACACCGAGGGCGTCCTTGATGCTGTTGCACGTGGCCTCGGACCACTCCTTGTGCGCGGCGTCGGCGTTGTACGACAGCGTCATGGTGCCCGTGAAACCACCGGCCTCATCGAGCAGCGCCTTGGCCTTGGCCTTGTCGTAGGTGCAGAACTCGCCACACGCGCCCTCCTTGAAACCGTCGACGACCGGGGAGACCCAGCCGGTAGCAGGGGTCCGGGTGTTGTTGAAGATCTGCTTGATGATCGTCTCGCGGTCGATGGCCATCGAGATCGCCTGGCGGATCTTCGGGTCGGCGTACGCCGCGTCCACCTTGGTCGGCGCGAACGTGATCGTCTGCATGACGCCCACCTCGTCCTGCCCGTTGCGGTCGGGGAGGTCGGTCTTGTACTTGTCGTCGATCAGCGCGCTCGCGGGGACCTCGTCGGTGATGTCGAGGTTGTTGCCCACTACGTCGTTGTAGGCGGCGTCGGCGTTCTGGTAGATCTTGAAGGTGATCTTGTCGACCTTGCCGCCGAAGTCCCCCGCGTAGTCGGCGAACTTGGACAGCACGATCGACTGCTCCTTCGTCCACGAGTCGAGCTTGTACGGGCCCGAGCCGATCGGCTTGTCACCGAACGCCTTCGGGTCCTTGAAGAACGCATCGGGCAGCGGCGAGAACGCCGAGTAGCCGACGCGCACGGGGAAGTTCGCCACCTTCTGGGTGGTCTTGACGGTGAAGGTGGTGTCGTCGACGACCTTGAGGCCGGTGAGCGTCTTCGCCTTCGGCGTGAAGCCCTGGCAGGGGTCCTCCTCGTTGGTGCCGGCGCACTGGGTGTCGGCGTACCCCTCGATCGGCTCCATGAAGTAGCCCGAGCTCTGCGCGTTGGGGCCGTAGGCCGCGTAGTTCCACGCATCGACGAAGTTCTTCGCCTTGATGTCCGTGCCGTCGTGGAACTTACGGCCGGTCTTGAGCTTGATCGTGAAGTTCTGGTTGTCGTCGGTCTCGATCGACTCGGCGATGTCGTTCTGCGGCTCGGCGGTCTCGGCGTCGTACCGCACCAGCTTGCTGAAGATCGCGTCGAGGACGTTGCCGCCGCACGTCTCCGTGGTGTTGCTCGGGACCAGCGGGTTCTCGGGGTTGCACCCACGGACGGTGATCTCCCCACCCGTCCGGCCGGCTGAGGTGTTCTCGGTCTCGTCGCTGCCCCCGCCGCACCCAGCGGCGAGCAGGGCAACGGCGGACATGGCCGCAATCGCGACCGTGCGAGCATTTCCTCGCATTGACGTCCTCCTACGTGATCAGGGCTCACCCGGGATCGGGTGGTCGCGTCCGTGAGCCGCCCTGGTCGGGCGCGTCTCGGTTGGGGCACATCCTGCGTGCCCGGTCAATAAAAGACCACCAGCCGGACGGATGGAAGGCACGAACGGCGACGAGACCCGATTGTGACCGAACCGCGACCGTCTTGTCGCCGGCGCCCCGGGGTGCCGACACCCACCCGCTACGGTGGCCCCGTGGCCGGCTACGACGACGATCTCCGCCTCGCCCACGTGCTGGCTGACGCGGTCGAGCGGCTCACCGTCGCCCGTTTCCGGGCCGAGGACCTCGTGGTCGAGACCAAGCCCGACCTGACCCTGGTCAGCGACGCCGACCGCGAGGCCGAGGAACTGCTCCGCGCCCAGCTGTCCCGCACCCGCCCGCGTGACGCGGTCATCGGCGAGGAGCTACCACCCACCGGCTCGAGCCGCCGGCAGTGGGTGGTGGACCCGATCGACGGCACTCACAGCTTCGTGCGCGGGGTGCCGGTCTGGGCCACCCTGATCGCCTTGGTCGACGACGGCGTGCCCGTCATCGGTCTGGTCGCCGCTCCCGCGCTCGGCCGGCGCTGGTGGGCGGCACAGGGGTCGGGGGCGTGGGCCGGCCGCAGCCTCACCAGCGCGAAACG
>JBOFLR010000628.1:0-10649 GCA_051657965.1 Dermatophilaceae bacterium | reverse complement strand
TCCTCGACACTCACCGTGACGAGCTCCTGCTCGGACTCGGAGTCGGCCACGCAGTGGATCTTCGCGGTCGCCCGGCCCAGCTGTGGCACCAGCACGGCGAGATCGCCGGGTTCGGAGACGTCGTCCCAGGAGAGGTCGGCCTCGTAGGGCGACACCTCGCTCACCACGTACCCGACCTCGCCGTCGGGGCCGGGCAGCGAGGTCCACCCGAGGAACCGGTCGGCATGCGCCTGGAGCGCGCGCTGCGAGATCGCGGTGCGGTGGCCGTGGTGCTCGAAGAAGCCGGCGGCCCGCTCGTCGCGGACCACCCGGCTGGGTGCGGCGATGTTCCCCTGCTTCATCGACAGGACGACGTCGTTGTCGAGCGCCTGGGTGAAGCCCTCTATGAGCACGCTGTACGCCGGGAGGCCCGCGCTGCCGATACCGAACCCGGACCGGCCGACGATGTCGAGCACGTCGAACGTCACCGACCCCCGGTGCGACGTCGGGATGGTGTCGAGGTACGCGGCGAACGCCCCGTGTGCGGCGTCGGCCTCGGCGCCGGAGAGCCGCCGTATGCCGGGGCCGTCGGCGAACCGGCGACGGAAGCTCTCGACGACGGTCATCGAGTCGAGCATGCCGAACCGGGTGGCGAGCTTGGCCCGGTGCAGCGAGTCGAGAGCGGCTCCCTCGGCCGTGCGCAGGGTCAGTGCCCATTCGGTGTCGTCGGCGACCCGGCGGTAGTGCTCGACCTGGTCGGCGTACCCGCGGACGTAGCCGGCGACAAGTGCGTCGATGGCCTCGTCGGGGAGCGCCTTCTGCCAGCACAGCAGCGCCAGGCTCGCCACGAACCGGGCCAGGTCCCAGGTCCAGTGACCGAGGTAGGCCTCGTCGAAGTCGTTGACGTCGAACACCAGCCGGCCGTCGGCGTCGAGATAGGTGCCGAAGTTCTCGGCGTGCAGATCACCCTGGATCCACACTCGCGAGGACTCCTCGTCGACCAGACCACGGTCGAAGTCGGCGTACCGCCCGCCCTCGCCGACATCGGCGTAGAAGAGGCACGCGGTGCCCCGGTAGAACGCGAACGGGTCGCGTGCCATCTTGCGGAACTTGGTGCGGAACCCGTGCGGGTCGGCGGCCATCAGCGGCTCGAACGCCTCGAGCAGCGAGGAGACGATGAGACCGGAACGTCCGCTGGTCGTCGACTGGCTCATGGCTCACCCTGACACACGGGCGCCCGGGCGCCGGCGCCCGCCCGGGCCGCGCGGTGGTGGCGCGCCACCACCTTGGGGTCGCCTCACCAACCGTGCGAGGCGATGCCGCCCTTCCTGCGTCACGCGGACTGCCCGTCCCGCGTCAC
This sequence comes from Dermatophilaceae bacterium, assembly GCA_051657965.1. Taxonomy (GTDB): domain Bacteria; phylum Actinomycetota; class Actinomycetes; order Actinomycetales; family Dermatophilaceae; genus JBOFLG01. The sequence goes on along the minus strand of JBOFLR010000628.1, from coordinate 9,310 downwards.
CCGGACTGCCCGTCCCGCGTCACCCGGACTGCCCTTCCCGCGTCGCGTGGACCAGTCCTTCCCACGTCGCGTGGACAACGGGGTCGGCGGGCGGGCGGCTCAGGCGTCCTCCTCGTCCCAGATGCGCACCTTCCTGGCCTTCGGCGGATGACGCTGGGGCGCCTCCGCGCGCAGCTCGCGCCGGATGCCGAACCACACCAGCCCGAAGCCCAGCGCCATCGTCAGCCACCACTGGTAGGCGTACGCGAGGTGCGACCCGAGACTGCGGTCGGGCTCGCCGAGCGGCTCGGGGCGCGGCGGCGACGACCCGTCCGGGAGCCGTTCCGACTCGAGCTGGAGGTAGCCCGGCAGCACCTCGACGCCGAGCTCGCGTCCGGCCTCTGCCAGGTTCACCGAGGCCAGCTGGCCGCTGGGCAGGTCACGCCCACGGGACACCTCGCCGCGCCTGACCCAGCCCACCGCCTCGACCGGGCCGCCGGGTGCTGCTGGAGCCGCGGGCAGCACCGCGGCGCCCCCCGCCGACACCGGCACCCAGCCGCGGTCGACGACGAGTGCCGGCCCACCGGCATCCGGCTCGAGCGCCCAGAGCAGCTCGAGCCCCGGCTCGCCGTCCAGCGTGCGGTCGCGCACGAACACCGGCCCGGGACGGTAGCTGCCGCGCACCACGACACGGGTCCACTCCCGGTCGGGCTCGACACCGGCCGGCGTGAGCACCGAGCCGAGTGGCACCGGGTCCGCCCGATAGAAGGTGTCGAGCCGCTCGTTGCGTTCGACCTTGACGACGTGCCGGCCGTACTGCCACCAGCCCAGGTGATAGCAGGCGACGGCGAACAGCGTGGCGAGGAGCAGGGCGCCCAGCCAGCGCGGTGTCAGCAGGCGACGCACCACGGCTCCACGCTAACCGTCGTAGATTGGGCACCGATGAGCGCCCATCCCGCCCCGCGCCTGCTCGACCGATTCGGTCGGGTGGGCCGCGACCTGCGCGTCTCGGTCACCGACCGGTGCAACCTGCGCTGCACCTACTGCATGCCGGCGGAGGGCCTGGACTGGCTCGCCAAACCCGAGATGCTGACCGATGACGAGGTGGTGCGCCTCGTCCGCGTCATGGTCGGGCTCGGCGTCACGGGCGTGCGGCTCACCGGGGGCGAGCCGCTGCTGCGGCGCAGCCTGGTCGAGGTGGTGCGCGGCCTCGCCGCTCTCGACCCGAGGCCCCGGATCGCGATGACGAGCAACGGCATCGGCCTCGACCGGCTGGCCGCGCCGCTCGCCGACGCCGGACTCGACCGGGTCAACGTCAGCCTCGACACCGTCGACGCCCGGAGCTTCGCCCGGCTCACCCGGCGCGACCGGTTCGACGACGTCGTCTCCGGGCTGAAGGCCGCCGCAGACGCCGGGCTGACCCCGGTCAAGGTCAACGCCGTCGCGATGCGCGGGGTCAACGACACCGATGTCGCCGACCTCCTCGGCTGGTGCCTCGACCGCGGGTACGAGCTGCGCTTCATCGAGCAGATGCCGCTCGACGCGCAGCACGCCTGGGACCGCTCGCTGATGGTTCCGCAGGCCGAGATCCTCGAGCGGCTCGGCGAGCGGTTCCAGCTCACCCCGGCGGAGGAGCGCGGCAGCGCGCCGGCCGAGCTGTTCCTCGTCGACGGCGGGCCCGCCACGGTCGGCGTCATCGCGAGTGTCACCGCCCCCTTCTGCGGGGCGTGCGACCGGGTGCGGCTCACCGCCGACGGCCAGCTGCGCAACTGCCTGTTCGCTCGCCACGAGGTCGACCTGCGGGGACCGCTGCGGGAGGGCGCCACCGACGCCCAGCTGGCCGAGCTCGTGGTGGCCGAGATGTGGGCGAAGAAGGCCGGCCACGGCATCGACGGGCCCGACTTCCTCCAACCCGACCGGCCGATGTCCTCGATCGGCGGATGACGGCGCCGGTCCTCCGCGGACGCCTCTCGCCGGGTGCGCCGCGCTCAGCGGTGGGCCGTGCTCACCGGTCGGTGCGGCCAGCGGGCTCGGCGGGCACGGAGGGGTGCTCGGTGAGCAGATGGGTGTGGTCGACCACCGGAAGCACCGGGCGGACCCGGCCGGCGGTGGCCGGCCGCACGGCGTTGGCGGCGACGACGGCGAAGAAGGGGAGGAACACCGCACCGGCGGCGAAGACCCAGCGTAGCCAGCTGTCGACGACGACCATGAGCACGAAGCACACGGTACGGATGGACATGGTCACGAGGTATCCCCGCAGTCGCCGCCGCTGGTCGTCGACACGCGACTCGGCGGCGCTGGTGACCACCTGGGAGATGTTGCCACGGGTGGTCTGATTCACCTCTTCACCCTACGTCCGCCGATTCCGGGTACCCAGCGGTAACCCACTACCTTCGACAGCATGAACGACCCCCGTGCCGTGCTCGTCACCGGAGGCAACCGTGGCATCGGCCTGGCCGTCGCCCGGGCGTTCGCCGAGGTCGGCGACCGCGTCGTCGTCACCCATCGGTCGGGGGAGCCTCCGGAAGGACTCGCCGGCGTGCGGTGCGACGTCACCGACACCGCCTCGGTCGACGCGGCGTTCGCCGAGGCCGAGGGCATCCTCGGCGGCCCGGTCGAGGTGCTGGTCGCCAACGCCGGCGTGACCAAGGACGGGCTGCTCATGCGGATGTCCGACGCCGACTGGGACACCGTCATCGACACCAACCTCGCCGGAGCGTTCCGCTGCGTGCGCCGGGCGAGCACCGGGATGATCCGGCTGCGCCGCGGGCGCGTCCTCCTCGTGTCGAGCGTCGTCGGGCTGTACGGCGCCCCCGGCCAGGCGAACTACGCCGCGAGCAAGGCCGGCCTGGTCGGTCTGGCGCGGGCGGTCACCCGCGAGCTCGGCGGGCGCGGCATCACCGCCAACGTCGTCGCACCGGGCTTCGTCGAGACCGACATGACCGCCGCACTGCCCGAGGACACCCAGCGGTCGTACCGGGCCGCCGTGCCAGCCGGGCGGTTCGCCACCCCCGAGGAGGTCGCCGGTGTCGTGCGTTTCCTCGCCGGGCCGGATGCCGCCTACGTCACCGGTGCGGTCATCCCGGTCGACGGGGGCCTCGGCATGGGCCACTGACCCCGGCTCCCACCACTGACCCCGGCTCCTCACCGCGGAACCCGACCTCCATCTCTGACCACGACTCTCACCGCTGACCACGACTCTCACCGCGCACGAAAGGCCGGCTCGCATGCTGCTCGAGGGCAAGAACCTCCTGGTCACCGGAGTCCTCATGGACTCCTCGATCGCGTTCCACGTCGCCCGGCTGGCGCAGGAGCAGGGCGCCACCGTCGTGCTCACCTCGTTCGGGCGCACGACGAAGATCACCACGGCCATCGCGCGGCGCCTGCCGAGCACCCCACCGGTGGTCGAGCTCGACGTGCAGAGCGAGGACGACCTGGCCGCCCTCGCCGAGCGGGTGCGCGAGCACGTGCCGCACCTCGACGGCGTCGTCCACTCGATCGGCTTCGCGCCGCCGGGCGCGTTCACGTTCATGGAGGCCGGTTGGGACGACGTGTCGACCGCGGTGCACGTCTCGGCGTACTCCCTCCAGGCGCTCACCCGGGCGGCCCTGCCGCTGCTCGGCCCGGGCGGCAGTGTCGTCGGCCTGACCTTCGACGCCCGCTACGCCTGGCCGGTGTACGACTGGATGGGTGTCGCGAAGGCGGCGTTCGAGGCCACGAACCGCTACCTCGCCCGCGACGTCGGACCCCAGGGCATCCGCTGCAACCTCGTGTCGGCGGGGCCGATCCGCACCACCGCGGCGAGGTCCATCCCGGGGTTCGAGCGGTTCGAGGAGGCCTGGGAGAGCCGTGCCCCGCTCGGCTGGGACGTCGGTGACCCCGAGCCGGCCGCCCGGGCGTGCATCGCCCTGATGTCGGACTGGTTCCCCGCCACCACCGGCGAGATCGTCCACGTCGACGGGGGCTTCCACGCCATGGGGGTGTGACCGTCCGGCCGCACTAGGCTCGCCGCCGTGACCCAGCCGCACACCGCCGACCCGGCCACGGTGACGCTCGCCGTCGACACCCGCGAGGTGCGGGTTCTCGAGGGCCCCAACCTGTACTTCACCCGCCCTGCGGTCAAGGTCACCGTGGCAGTGCCGGGCCTGCTCGAGGCGGATGCCGAGGTCGTCCGTGCGGTGTGCTCGGCGGCCGGACTCCGCCGGGCGCAGGTGGGCGCTGCCGGTTCGGGACAGCGCCAACGTGCGCTCGTGCGCCTCGTCGAGCAGGTGACCCGCGCCCTCGCCACGGCGGCGGGGACCAGGCGGCTCGGCATCCGGACCCGCCCGGGCTCGCCCGAGGAGGTCGTGGTCTGCGCGTTCGTGTGGCGGCATCGTGGCCGCGGCCGGGCACTGGCGGCGGCGATCGCGCCGACCCTCGCCGAGCTGGTCGCCGGCGGGCCGCTCGACGACGTGGTGGCCGGGCAGGTGCCCGCCATCGGAGCGGCGCACGACGACGAGCCGCCGCTCATGGTGCACCCCACGGTGCCGGTGGTCTCGGTCACCGGCACGAACGGCAAGACCACGACGACCCGGCTGCTCGCGCACCTGTGCATGACGGCCGGCCTGCGCACCGGCTGGAGCTCCACCGACGGCGTGCTCGTCCAGGGCGAGCTGATCGAGGCAGGCGACTACTCCGGCCCGGCCGGGGCACGTGCGGTGCTCGCCGCGCCCGGCGTGGAGGTCGGCATCCTCGAGACTGCGCGTGGTGGGATGCTGTTGCGCGGGATGGGGGTCGCCCACAACGACGTCTCGGTCGTCACCAACGTCTCGGCCGACCACCTCGGCCAGCAGGGCATCGACACCCTCGACCAGCTCGCCGAGGTCAAGCGGATCGTCACCCGGGTGACCCGCCCGGGCGGATGGGTCGTGCTCGGCGGCGACGACCCGCGAGTGTGGGCGATGCGCGCCGGGGTGCGGGCCCGGCCCTGGGTGTTCACCGCCACCGCCGACGCCCCCGCGGTCCGGGAGGCGCTCACCGCCGGGGGACGCGCCGCCACCGTGCTCGACGGCCACCTCACCGTCATCACGCCCGACGGAGCCCCGGACCGGCTGCTGCCGGTGCTCGACGTGCCGGTGACGCTCAGCGGCCTGTCGGCGGTGGGCGTGCTCAACGCGCTCGCGGCCACCGCAGCCGCCCTCGGTCTCGGCCTGCCGCGCGAGGCCGTGGTCGAGGGGCTGCGCACGTTCCGGCCCGACGCCGAGCTCAATCCCGGGCGCATGAACACCTTCACCCTGCCGGCCAGGACCGGTGCGGCTGCCCTACCGGGTACGGACGCGGGACTCGGTGCGGATGCCGGACTCGGTGCCGACGCCGTGCCGGGGGCGGACGTCGGACCCGGTGCCGACGCCGTGCCGGGGGCGGACGTCGCCACCGACGGGGTCGCCGTCGTCGTCGACCTCGCCCACAACGAGGCCGGTCTCGAGGCGCTGGTGGACACGTGTCGCGGGCTCGTGCTTCCCGGTGGTCGGGTGCACCTCGTGCTCGGCACGGCCGGCGACCGCACCGACGACATCCTGCGGTCGCTGGGGCGGATCGCCGGCCGCCGGGCCGACCACGTGGTCATCGCCCACAAGCCGAGCTACCTCAGGGGCCGCGCGGAGGCCGACCTGGAGAGGCTGCTCCGGGAGGGGCTGGCGTCGGCGGGTGTCGCCGGCGTGGCGGTGCACCCGTCCGAGCTGTCCGCCCTGGCGGCCTGCGTCCAGCTCGCCGTCGACGGCGACGTGGTGGCCGTCATGTGCCACGCCGAACGTGAGCAGCTCTACGGGTGGCTCCACGATCACCGGGCGGTGCCGGACAGCCCGGCGACGCTGCGCCGCCGGGTGATCGCCGCTCGTGGCGAGCACGAGGCCGAGAGTGCCATCGCCGCGCTGTGGGAGCTGGATGACGAGCGCGCCCGGATCGAGGCCGGACGTGCCCTCTACCGCGCCTATCCGGATGACGCCCGGGTCGCCTACGAGTACGGCGGCACCTACGACAGCGCCGGCGAGGAGGCGCGCGCGGTGCCGCTGTACCGCGAGGCGCTCGCGGCGGGCCTGCGGGAGCCGTACCGGCACCGGGCGCAGGTGCAGCTCGCCTCGAGCCTGCGCAACCTCGGTGAGCACGAGGCGGCTCGCGAGGTCATCGCGGAGGCGGCCGGGCGGCATCCGGACAGTCTCGGCATCGCGGCGTTCCGGGCCCTCGTCGAGCACTCCGCCGGCGACCCGGCCGGAGCCCTGCGCGGACTGCTCGCGACCCTGGCCGCCGCGAGCACCGACGCCGATGTGGCCCGGTATCGCCGCGCCATCGCCGCCTACGCCGACGAGCTCACCCAGTGAGGCAGCGGGCGGCTCACGCCCACGCCGACGAGCTCGACCGCTGAGGCAGCAGGCAGCTCAACCGGCCGGGCTCCCGGCGCGATGCTCAGCGCTGTCCCTGTCGCGGTCCGCTCCCGGGTCGAGGCCCTGGTCCACGTCGCGGGCCGCGGAGTCGCCGGCCTCGGTGGCCTCGGCCTGCAGCGCGGCCGGGTCGAGGTCGGGGTCGCCGACACCGGGCACGTGCGTGCCCGGCTGGGCCTGGTGCGTCATCCGCTCCAGCTCGGCCATGACGTCGGCATGCCGGTCGACCGCGAGCACGACGATGTCGCCGGGATTGGCGCGGGCCATGACGTGCCGGACCGCCGTGGTCTCGTCGAGCACCGTCTCGACCTGCCGGCACCGTGCGCCGCCCTGCTCGATCCGGCTCCGCGCGCCGGCGACCACCTCGGCGGAGGTGAAGCCCCGCTCGCGGCCGCGTAGCCGCTCGTCCTCGCGCACGACGACGACGTCGAAGAACTCGGCGGCGACCGCGCCGAGCTCGCGCATGTCCTCGGGCCGCCGGTCGCCCGCGGTGGCCACCATCCCGATCCGCGAGACCCGGCCGAGGTCGGCCTGGCCGGCCTTCACCGCCGAGTAGCGGTCGACGAACTCGCCCAGCACCCGCATGCCGGGAGCGTTGTGGCAGTAGTCGACGAAGACGTCGACGCCGCGCACGTCGACCTGGTTCATCCGGCCGGGGGAGAGGTAGTACGACGTGGTGAACGTGCGCAGGCCCTGCCGGATCTCGTGCAGGCCGGTGTCGACCGCGAACGCCGCGCCTGCGGCCGCCATGGCGTTGGCGACGTTGAACAGGGCGGTGCCGCCGAACGTGGCGGGCAGCAGGTGGGTCCAGGCCAGCTGCATCGAGCGCCGACCGTGCCGGATGACGATCATGTCGCCCCGGTCGGTGGGCTCGAGGACGACGGCCCGCCCGCCGCGGCGGCAGTGGTCGTCGATCAGCTCGCGCACGCGGCTGCCCGGGGCGGCGAGGCTGAACCAGATGACCGAGCCCGAGCAGCGCCGCCGCATGCGCCGCACGTGCGGGTCGTCGGCGTTGAGCACCGCGAAGCCGTCGCGCGGCACCGCCTCGACGATGACGGCCTTGACGTCGGCGAGCTGCTCGAGGGTGTCGATGCCGCGCATGCCGAGGTGGTCGGGCGCGATGTTCGTGACGACCGCGACGTCGTTGCGGTCGTAGCCGAGCCCCTCGCGCAGGATGCCGCCGCGCGCCACCTCCATGACGGCGAAGTCGACCCGCGGGTTCTGCAGCACCATCCGCGCCGACCTCGGGCCGGAGGCGTCGGCGCGGAGTACGAGGCGCTCGTCGACGACGATGCCGTCGGTCGACGTCATCCCGACCCGGCGGCCGACGCCTTTCACGATGTGCGCGATCATCCGGGACGTCGTGGTCTTGCCGTTGGTGCCGGTGACCGCGACGATCGGCACCCGCGACGGCGCGCCGGGCGGGAAGAGCAGGTCGACGACCGGCGCGGCGATGAACTGCGGCTCGCCGACCGTCGGATGGGTGTGCATGCGGAACCCGGGCGCCGCGTTGACCTCGCAGATGGCGCCCCCGGTCTCGCGCACCGGTGCGGCGATGTCGGGGCAGATGAAGTCGATGCCGGCGACGTCGAGCCCGATCAGCCGCGCCGCCTCCTCGGCGACCTCGACGTTGTCGGGGTGGGCGTCGAACGTGCGGTCGATGGAGATGCCGCCGGTGGACATGTTGCCGGTGAGGGCGAGCTTGACCATGCGCTCGGCGCCCGGGACGTCATCCAGGTCCAGGCCCTGCTGGCGCAGTAGCTGCACGGCCGCCTCGTCGACCTTGATCCTGGTGAGGACCTTCTCGTGCCCGACGCCGCGCCGCGGGTCGGCGTTGGTGGCGTCGACGAGCTCGCGCACCGTATGGGTGCCGTCGCCGACGACGTGCGCGGGCACCCGCTCGGCGATGGCCTGCATCCGCCCGCCGACGATGAGGCAGCGGTAGTCGCGCCCGACGACGAAGGACTCGACGACGACCGATCCGCGGCGCGACTCCTCCTGCGCCACCGCGAAGGCGAGGCGCACGTCATCCTCGCTCCGCAGGTCCAGGCACACGCCTCGCCCGTGGTTGCCGTCGAGGGGCTTGACGACGACCGGGACGCCGATCCGCCGGGCCGCCGCCACCGCGCCCTCGGCGGTGCGAACCGTCTCCTGCCTCGGCACCGGGAGCCCTGCCGAGCCGAGCAGACGGGTCGTGAGGTCCTTGTCGCCGGCGATGTCGACGGCGAGGGCGCTGGTGCGGGACGTCATCGTGGCCCGGATGCGCTGCTGGTGCACGCCCTGTCCGAGCTGCACCAGACTGCCGGTGTTCAGCCGGATGAAGGGGATGTCGCGGCTGACCGCCTCCTCGAGGATCGCCGTCGTCGACGGCCCGAACGCGGTGCGCTCGGCCCGGGTGAGGAAGCGCTCGAGCTCCTCGCCGAAGTCGAAGCCGGGCTCGGCCTCGACGAGGTGGTTGAGCAGGCGCACCGCGAGCCGGCCGGCGGCCAGGCCGACCTCCTCGTTGGTGTAGCCGTAGACAACGTTGTAGACGCCGGTGCTGCCCTTGACCGCACGGGTCTTGCCGCGGCGCTGGTCGTGGCCGGCCTCCTGCTGCAGCTGGAGCGCCACGTGCTCGGCGACGTGCCCGAGCCAGGTGCCCTCTTCGAGCCGCTCGACGAAGCCGCCTCTGTGCCCGCGCGAGCAGCTGTGCTCGCGCAGGCCGGGCAGCGCCTCGAGCAACCGCGCGATGAGACCCGGCAGGGTGTCGGTGGGGTAGCCCTCGAGCACCCCGAGGTCGAGCACCAGATGGATCGCGGGGTCGTACGACCAGATGTTCCCGCCGCGGTAGACGCGCGACTCGACGATGCGCAGCTCGGGGGCCGCAGGCTCGGTGGGAGTCGGCCGGTCCATGCGGGTTCCTCCTGCGGTCGGCG
>JBOFLR010000627.1:0-2179 GCA_051657965.1 Dermatophilaceae bacterium | reverse complement strand
GAGGACACCCTCCGCTCCCCCTACGCGATGCACCGGCGGCTGCGCGAGGCCGGCCCCGTGGTCCTGTTGACCGCGTACGACGTGTTCGCCCTGAGCCGTTTCGAGCACGTCGACGCCGCCCTGCGTGACCACGGGACGTTCTGCTCCAGCTCCGGTGTCGGACTCGCCGACTTCCGACGCGAGCAGCCGTGGCGACCACCGAGCCCACTGCTCGAAGCCGATCCACCCGACCACACGATCGCCCGTGAGGCGATGGCGTCGGTGGTGAGCTTCCGGGCCTTGCGTGAGCTCCGGCCGGCGTTCCAGGCCGAGGCGGACCGGCTCGTCGACTCACTGCTGGAACGCCGCACGGTCGACGCGGTGACCGACATCGCCGAGGCCTACCCGTTGAGCGTGTTCCCCGACGCGGTCGGAATCCGGCCGGACGGACGTCGGCATCTCCTTCCGTACGGCGACATGAACTTCAACGCCTTCGGTCCTCCCAATGCGCTGCAGCAGCGGTCATTCGCCGACGCCGACCGCCTGCACGCCTGGATGGCTGACGCATGCCGACGAGACCAGCTCACCCCCGGCCGGCTGGGCGCGCAGCTGTGGAGCCTCACCGATGACGAGCGGATCACCGACCACCAGGCCGGCCTGCTCGTGCGTTCGCTGCTGACCGCCGGAGTCGACACGACGGTCTGCGGGCTCGGCAACGCGCTCGCGGCGCTGGCCCGGTGCCCCGAGCAGTGGCACCTGCTACACACCGATCCCAGCCGCGTTCGCTTTGCCTTCGACGAGGCGCTCCGGTTCGAGTCACCCGTCCAGACCTTCTTCCGGACCACGACCAGGCCGATCACGATCGAGGGTGTCACCGTCCCTGCCCGCAGCAAGGTGATGCTGTCCCTCGGTGCGGCCAACCGTGACCCGCGACGGTGGGGCGAGGATGCCGACCGCCTGGACATCGAGCGCGACGCGACCGGTCACCTCGCCTTCGGCATGGGGATCCACCAGTGCGTCGGGCAGCCGATCGCCCGTCTGGAAGCCGACGTCCTGCTCACCACCTTGGCGCGCCGGGTGCACCGACTCGAGCCCGCCGGCGAACCGGCCATTCGGGCCAACAACACTCTCCGAGGATGGCGTTCGGTGCCCGTGACCCTGGTGCCGACGTGACCGATCGAGAGGATGGCTCCGGCACGACCACCCGTTCGGCGTCGGCATCCGACCGGTCCGGATACCTCCGGCCTGCCCTTCATCTGCCTGAGCGGACGGCCGCCCTCACGCGGCCTTCCGTACCGTCCGGGCGCGAGCCCGATGCTCGGACCGCCGCCCGACGACGACGAACCGAAAGGAACTCGTGCGTTACCAGTTCAACAGCTACTCCATGCCGGACGCGGACCTCGACACCTTGTTCTCGGCGGCGCACCGCTACGGCTACGACGGGGTCGAGCTGCGCCTGACCGAGGGGCACCGACACGGGGTGGAGCCCGACCTGAGTGCGACCGCTCGAGCCCGGGTGCGCCGGCAGATCGACGCCTCCGGCCTGCGCGTGGACTGCCTGTGCAGCTCGGCGCGGCTCGCGGTGCCCTCGACGGCCGAATCGGCGCTCGCCGAGACCGAACGCGCGCTCAGCCTCGCCGCCGACATCGGCGCACGCTATGTACGGGTCTTCGGCGGGCCGGTTCCTGACGACACCAGCCGGAACCGCGCAGGCGAAGCACTCGTCGACGGGCTGCGCCGCGCCGGGGCCGGGGCCGCCGGTCGCGGTGTGACCGTCCTGCTCGAGACCCACGACGACTGGGCGGCACCCGCAACCGTCGCACGCATCATGTCCGAGGTCGGCCACCCGACCGCCGTCGGAGTCCTCTGGGACGTCTGGCACACCGGACGTACCGGCAGGTCGTCGGTCGGCGACGCGCACGCCATCCTCGAGCCGTGGATCCGGCACGTTCAGATGCACGACGGGATGCTGCGCCAGGACCGGCTGGCCTGGCGCCGGATCGGCCAGGGTGAGGTCGACCACCTCGAGATGCTCGCATGCTTGCTGGCGTCCGGGTACGACGGCGCGGTATCCGGCGAGTGGATCGACTGGGAACCTGCCGATGAGCATCTGCCCCGAGAGCTCGCGACGATGCGTCACTACGAGCAGCTCCTCCGGTCCGTTCGCACGACGTGACCTCCGCTGACCCGTGTCAGCTCG
>JBOFLR010000626.1:0-3185 GCA_051657965.1 Dermatophilaceae bacterium | reverse complement strand
ATTCAGACGTATGTTCGGGTAAGATGACGACATGAACCGGGGAGGTGTCAGCGACGAGATCGTGGAGCTGCGTGCTCGGTGTGCCGCGCTCGGGCGCCGGCTGGTCGAGGAAGGCTCGGGGCTGTCGGTGGTGGAGGCGTTCGAGGTGGCGGGTGAGTTGCAGGGGCTGGCGAACGCGGCAGAAGGTGCGCAGGCGGTGGTGTTGGGGTGGGGGGCCAGGGTGGAGGAGCGCCCGGTCGCGGGTGGTGTTGTGGAGCGGGTGCATCCGGTGGGGTTCACGTCCGAGATGTCGGTGAGCATGGCGTGCTTGGAGACGGGGGTGAGCGAGGGGTTGGCCGGGCGGAAGGTCCGGCTCGGCGCGTCTCTTGGCGAGCGGTTCCCGAAAGTGCGTGATCTCCTCGTCGCGGGGGAGCTGCCGGCGGCGACGGCGCACAAGATCCTCGACGCGTGCGACGGCCTCGATGTTCACGCCTGCGCGAAGGTGGATGAGCAGCTTGCGTCCCGGTTGGTGGGTTTGGACCCGGCGGCGGTCACGAGGGCGGCGCGGTCGGTGGCGTCGCGGGTCGCGGCGGACCAGGTCGCCGCCCGTATTGAGAGGTCGAAGCGGGGCCGGTACGTTCAGGTGCGTCCTGGTGTGGAGGATGGGCTGGCGGAGATCTCGGCGGTGTTACCGACTGAGATTGCGGCGGTGGCGTGGTCGGCGGTGGAGCAGGTCGCGGCGGACTACTGCCAGGTGGATCCGGCCCTGTCCGTGGACCAGGCTCGGGCGGATGCGTTCGGGGACTTGCTGCTGCGGAATGTGGCGGTGTCGGCGACGGTGACGTTGGGGGTGCCTGTCCTGACTGGCGCCGCCGCCGGCACGGGTCCAGCACCGACCGGTCCAGCGCTGGCTGGCCGGTCGCTCCCCGGTCCATCACCGGCTGGTCCATCACGGGCTGGTTCGTCGCTGGCCGGAGTGGACCAGACCGCCGGGAACGCGGCACGGGAGCCACGGGCGAAGGCCGGGGTGAGCCGGGATGACGGTGACGTGGTGCGGGAGCCGCGGGCCAGGGCCCGGGTGAACTGGGCCGACGGGGACGTGGTCCACATCGACCACGCCACCGGTGAGACGGTCACCTTCGGGGAGCTCGACGCGGCCGGGCGGGAGGCGGTGTCGTGGGTGGAGGTCCCCGACGTGGACGACCCGGTCGGTGGCGCACCGCACGCGTGCAGCGTCGACTCCCGCTACCAGGTGATGGCGCCGGTCGGCGGTGGGTGTGCGGTGTCCGGGGCGGAGATCCCCGGGGTCGGCTGGGTCGACGCCGCCACCGTCGCCGCCTTGTTCACGGCCGTCCCGGTCCAGGTCGCCAGAGCTGTCCTGGATGCCGGCACCGGCACCCTGGCCTCCCTGACCACTAACGCCTACGCCCCCACGACGGCGATGCGCGAGTTCGTGCACACCCGCGATGGGACCTGCCGGATGTGGGGCTGCACCCGCCGCGCCACCCACACCGACCTCGACCACACGAAGCCCTGGCCGGTCGGGTCGACCTCACCGAGCAACCTGGTCTCGCTGTGCCGGCGGCACCACCGGATGAAACAACACGGCCGCTGGCGCTACACCCTCGAACCCGACGGCGACATCACCTGGATCAGCCAGAGCGGCACCACCCGCCGCACTCACCCCGCCCACCGCGTCATCCTGGTCCCGCCGTGCGGAGAGGAACCGCCGGGCACGCCATGCGAACCGACCCGACACCCGACACCCGACACCCTGGACGTGCCGGCCTCTGCGGCAGGGGTGTTCGGTGACGCCGCGGCCGATGCCCTGGCTGTACCAGTGTCCGCGATAGGGATGTCCGGCGACGCTGTCACCGATGCCGACCCACCGCCCGAGTCTGCTGCGGGGGCGACTCGTGCCGTCGAGCCGTCACCAGTGCTCGACCTGCCACCCTTCTGATCCGTGCAGTCCGGGCTGGCGGGCGCCGGTGTGTGACCGGCGCCGGACCCGAACGTGCCGTCAGCGTTCATCGACCCGAGGCTGCGGCGCCCACCCCGGCCGCGGTACCGCCACCGCCGCGATGAAGGGCGCCGAGAAGTCCTCGCGCGTGGTGGCTGGGAACGACTCGAGCAGCGCGGGCGGTACCAGCTTGGCGAACAGCCCGCCATCACCCACGACGAACAGCCGCCGTTCGCCGCCCCGCACCCCGAAGGCGGCCGCGGTGGCGCCGATGATGCCGGTGCTCGCGTCGCCCACGATTGACTGGCTGCCGTCCGGTCTCACCCGGACCAGCGTGTTGTACGGATGAGTCGTCACGTAGGCGCTGCCATCCAGGTCGATGTCGAAGTCGTCCCCCGTGACTCCCCGGGCGAGGATCTCGGGCTCACCGGCACCATGTCGGCCGGCGTCCGGGATTCGCCAGAAGTCTCCGGTCGACGAGTTCACCACATAGACGGCGTCGCGGAACACCTGGATGCCGTTCGACCCCGGTATCCCCGCCGTCGGGTCGGCCGGCCGGAACCGGTCGTCCTGGAACCAGGTCCGGACGTCGCCACGGCGGGTGTCGACGCGGTAGATCGCGCCGTTGCCGGAGTCTGCGGCGTAGACATATCGGCCGTAGGAATCGATGCCGTTCGGCTGCGACCCGCTCGGGAACGTCGCGACCGTCGTGGCGCGACCCGCTCGATCGAAACGCACGAGGGTGAACGTGAGATCTGCGCCGGGATCGAGGATGTCGCCCGCGATGACCGTCCCGTAGAGCGTTCCGTCTCGGCTGTACGCGAGGGTTCCGACGGCGAGGTCGTTGAGGCGGGTGATGTCGCCCTGGTGATCGAGCCGATACAAGCCCTGGAGGCCGCGCGAAGACCGGGGGACGGAGGCGTAGACCATGCCGGAACGGTCGACGGCGACATCCTCGACGAAGCTCTCCTCGTCGAACGTCGCCTCGATGGTGGTGGGCAGCAGCTGCTCCGGAGAAGCGTGCGCCGGAGTCGCTATCGCCACGCCTGCCGCCGCGAGAAGACCGACAGCGGCTCGTCTGCTGGAACGGGTGATATCCATGGTGACTGCTCCTGTGTTCACTGGATTTCTGTCAACGGTCGTCGCAAATATGACGAGAGAGAATTGTCGACCTTAGAGAGAGGGCTGAATGAGGAAGAGCTCGCCGGCGATCACCTCCGAACGCTCATCACGATCGTGCACCCGC
>JBOFLR010000625.1:0-14556 GCA_051657965.1 Dermatophilaceae bacterium | reverse complement strand
GGCTTCGTCGGCGAGGCGTCGGTGGCGCTGGCCATCGGCTCGGTGGCACTGTTCGCCGACTCGGTGGACTTCCTCGAGGACACCTCGATCGCCCTGCTCATCGCCCTCGCACTCGGCTGGTCGCTCGCCCGGCGCGCCCTCGCCGGCCGGGTCATGGCGGCCGTCATCCTCGTGCCGGCGCTCGCCGCGGCCTGGCAGGCGGTGGCCAAGGCCGCCGACCCCGTACCTCCCGACGTCGGCCCGCTGGCCCTCACGGCCGGCGCCGCGGCGCTGCTGAACACGGCGTGCGCCGTGCTGCTTACACGGGTGCGCCACCACGGTGGCTCGCTGGGGCGGGCGGCGTTCCTCTCGGCACGGGGCGACGTGGTCGTGAACGTCGCGATCACCGGGCTCGCGGCGGTGACGGCGTGGACCGGGTCGGGCTGGCCGGACATCGTGCTGGGGGTGGTCATCGTGGTCGTCAACGGGACCGCGGCGTTCGAGGTGTGGCGGCTGGCCGGCGACGAACGTCTCGCGGCCCGCGCCCTGGCCGGCGAGGACGTGGGCAGCTGAGCTCCGGGCGGGCGCGTCCGGGATCTGGGCCCGCGGAGCCCGGGCGGCCGGACCCGAGGCGCAGCTCGATGCGCCGACACCCGCTATGTGTAGGGTTCAGCACATGCGTCTACACATAGAGGTGGATGACGACCTCGTCGCCGAAGTCGACGCCATCGCCGGGACGCGTGGCCGTAGCGGCTTCGTCCGCGCCGCGATCCGCGACGCGCTCGCCGAGCGCCGCCGCTGGCGTGCCTTCGACGAGGCCGTCGGCACGGTCCCGTCCGGCGGGCACGAGTGGGACGACGACCCGGCCCGGTGGGTGCGCTCGCAACGGCGCGCCGACGGCCGCCGGGCCGGCTGAGCGGTGGTCGTCCTCGACTCCACGGTCCTCATCGACGTGCTGCGAGGCCGCCCGGCCGTCGCGCGGCTCCGCGGACTACGCGAGCGCGGTACGCGTCTGGCCACCACCGCGATCAACATCGAGGAGATCGTCCGCGGCATCCGGCCCAGTGAAGAGGACCACGTGGCGGCGCTCGCTCGCGGCCTCGAGGTGATCCCCGTCGACCACGAGGTGGGATGGCGAGCCGGTGAGTGGCGTCGCGAGTTCGCCGGCCTCGGCATCACGCTCCGGCAGGCGGACTGCCTCATCGCCGCGGCGGCGGCCGGACGCGGCGCTGCGCTGGCCACGGGCAACCCGAAGGACTTCCCGATGGACGGCCTCGACGTGCAGCACTGGCCCGTCGGCACCTGAGCACCGACCGGGGTCGACCGGCGGGAGAGCCGGTCAGACCGACGTCGTGCCGAGGAGCATGCGGACCTCGGCCGCGGTGACGACGGAGCCGGTGGCGATGACCCCTCCCCCGACGCCACCCTCGTCGGCGAGCCCAGCCGCGCGATCGAGGGCGTCTGGCAGATCCTCGACCACCGTCACGCGGTGCTCGCCGAAGACGTCGGCGGCGATCTCGCCCAGCTCGGCAGGGCGCATCGACCGCGGCGAGGTGTTGCGCGACACGACCACCTCGTCGAGCGCCGGCTCGAGCGCCTCGAGCATCTCGACGGCATCCTTGTCGCGCATCACCGCGAGCACGCCCACGAGCCTGGTGAACGCGAACGAGTCGGCGAGCGCCGCGCGCAGGGCTCGGGCGCCGGCGGGGTTGTGCGCCGCGTCGACGAGCACCGTGGGGCTGCGGCGGGCGATCTCCAGCCGCCCGGGCGACTCCACCGACGCGAGTGCCGCGCGAAGCACCTCGACGTCCAGCGGCTGCTCGCCACCTCCGAGGAACGCCTCGACCGCGGCCACCGCCACGGCGGCGTTCTGCGCCTGGTGCGGGCCGTGCAGCGGGAGGTACAGGTCCGGATAGTCGCCGGCGAGACCCCGCAAAGAGAGCTGCTGCCCACCGACGGCGACCTCCCTCGCGACCACGCCGAAGTCACTGCCCTCCAGCATGACTCGCGCCCCCACCTGCGCCGCGCGGTCGGCGAGAACCGGCAGCACGTCATCCGCGTCCTGGAGCGCGACCACGGCGATGCCCCCGGACTTGACGATGCCCGCCTTCTCGGTGGCGATCTCGACCACGGTGTCGCCGAGAAAGTGCCGGTGGTCGACGTCGATCGGGGTGATGACGCTGACCGGCGCGTCGACGACGTTGGTGGCGTCCCACGAACCGCCCATGCCGACCTCGACCACGGCGACGTCGACGGGCAGGTCGGCGAACGCCGCGTAGGCGACCGCGACGAGCACCTCGAAATACGTCATCCGCGGCCCACCCTCGGCGGTCGAGCGCGCGTCGACGAGCTGGACGAGCGGGATGACGTCGTCGTACGCCGCGAGGAACCGCTCGGCGTCGATCGGCCTGCCCGCGAACGAGATCCGTTCGAGCATCGAGTGCAGGTGCGGCGAGGTGAACCGTCCGGTCCGAAGGCCGAGCTGGCCGAGCACGGCGTCGACGATGCGAGCGGTCGTCGTCTTACCGTTGGTGCCCGTGAGATGGATGGCGGGGAAGGTGCGCTGCGGGTCGCCGAGCAGGTCGGTCACAGCCGAGATGCGGTCCAGCGACGGCTGGAGATCGTGCTCGGGCGCGCGGGCCAGGACGGAGCCCTCGACCTCGCGGAGCCGCCTGGTCTGCTCGAGGACACGGGCCGCCTCGCGCTGCGCGGCGTCGGGTGCGGGACTCACGCGGTCATCCTCGCACCGGCGACGGGCGGGTGGTGACGTCGACGTCGCCACCACCCGCCCGGGCGCGGTCAGCCCTTGCGCTTCTTGCAGGCGTCGCCGACGTTCGCGACGTCGCCGCGGTCGACGACGACCTGCTTGCTGGCGATGACCCTGCCGGACGCGCTGCAGGTCAGGGTCCACGCCTCCTTGACGCCGGTGACCACCTCGGGGTCGGGAGAGCGGAACGTGACGTCACCGGTCCAGTCGCTGGTCTCCCCGCCCGCGTAGTTGTTCAGCTCGACGCGGTAGGTGCCGGGCACCGGGTCGATGAGCACGGCCACCTCGGGGTTGTCCTCGCTGGCGGCCGAGCCGACCTCGCGGCCCTGGTCGTCGTAGACGAAGACGTCCCAGTCGACCGTGGCGTCGGGCCACTGCACGCGGATCTCCGCCTTGGCGTTGTCGTACTGCGGCATGCCCTCGATGGTGAAGGTCGTCGACTCCGAGGCGCCCACCGCGGGGGTGCCCGCCGGGTTGGTCAGCGGCTGGCCCGGCTGCGGCGGCGCGAGCGGGTCGCGACCCCACCGGCCGGCCACCACCGGCCGGGTCGAGGGGTTGACCGCGATCCGGAAGGTGCCGCCGGTCGAGGTGTACGAGCTGCTGAGGTCGTTCTCGTAGGTGAGCGGCTCGCCGACCGTGCCGTCGGGCTGGATGACGGGTGAGGTCGTGCCGAGGAACTGCTTGCGCACCGTGATCGTGCGCCCGGCCGGGGCGTCGCCGCGGATCACCGAGTGGTTCGCGGGGTCGATGGTGGCTTCGGCCATCCGGTAGTAGGCCTCGCGGTTGCCACCCTTACCGGCGCCGGCGGCGGGCTCCAGGCCGAGGTACTCGGCGACGACGGCCTCCTCGTAGGCCGGATGGAAGCCGTCCGGGCCGATCTCGTAGGTGAAGCCGAGACCGCCGGTCTGCCAGTAACTCCAGTCCTCGGTGGAGCCCGAGGTGTCGTAGAGCTGGAATGCCGCCTGGTTCGTGTAGCCGTTGGCGGCAGCCATCGAGGCGCCGAGCGCCTTGTACAGCGGCTCGTCGGGCGTGTAGCCGGTGGCCGCGATCGACGGCGGACGCAGGATCAGATTGCTGAAGGTGTGGTTGCTGATCAGGGTCGTGACCTGACGCTGCGAGATCAGCGTCCGGATGTTGTCGACCTCGGGGGTGTCGCCGGGAGCCTCGCCACGGTAGGTGTCGCTGCTCCAGTTCGTGCTCGCGCCGGGGCCGCCCCAGAAGCCGGGGTAGTTGCGGTTGGGGTCGGTTCCGCGCAGCCGCCCGGCCGGGTTGTCGGCGCACGTGCCGCCGAGGTACTCCGCGGGCGTGATGGACGAGACCGTGCAGTTCTTGCGCTTCATCTCGTAGTCGAACACCGAGAAGTCGCCGAGCGGCGTCGCGTCGCGCGAGACGTCGAAGCCGTCGACGTTGACGACCGGGACGATGATGACCCGGCTCTTGCGCAGGATGTTCTTCGCGCGGTCACTGGTGCGGTAGCTCGCGAGCAGGTCGTATCCGAACTCCATGGCGTTCTCGACCGAGGGCCACTCGCGGGCGTGGTGCCCACCCATGAGCAGGAAGACCGGCTTGCCGTCGCGCACGTTGGCGGCGTTCGTCGAGATCTCGATGCCGCGCACCTGCCGGCCGTCGACGCTGCGGTTGGCCAGCGTGAGCGGACGCACCAGATCCGGGTAACGGCGGGCGAGACGGTCGAGCTCGTTGTTGATCTCGGGGAGGGTGCGGTAGGAGTCGCGGCCGCTGGGCAGCGGTGAAGCGGCGGTGCGGGCCGCGTAGGCGCGGTCGGCAGCACGCTCGGCGCGCTCGGTGGCTGCGAGGTCGGCATCCTCGACCCGCCAGGTGAAGCCGGCATCGCGGAGGCGCTTCTCGTCATCCGCGCCCCAGAGCACTACCTCGACGCCGGTGGCGTCGCCGTGCTCGGTGATGTCGAGGTCGAGGGCCGCCACCTTGCTGCGCTCGGCCTGGGTGTCGGCGGCGACGTGCACGACTTTCACCTTCCCCGGCCGAGGAGGAGGTGCGCTCGGCGCGGCGGCGGCGAAGCCGGCACCGGCGAGCACCACCGCGGTGGTGAGGCCAACCGCCACCGGGAGGCGCCGCAGGCGGGCCGGGACAGGGACAGGACGCATGAGCTGCTCCTCAGGTCGACAACGGCGTCGGGGTGACGACGGAGCAGACGGTAGCGGCTCCGTGGCGCGCCGTCATCCCGGCGAGGTGCGCGTCATCCCCGCCGGGCGAGGCGCCTCGCGGATGACGCAGCGCCTGCCCACCTCTCGCCTGCCCGCCTCTCGGCTGCCGGCACCGGCAGCGACTGCGCGACCGTGAGGGCGGCTACTGGACGGTTCCAGCCGGAACGACCCAGGTGCACCGTTGGCCGGTGACCGATGCGATGAGGTCGAAGTCGCCGTCGTAGTGGAGCACGGCAAGGCCGAGCGACTCCGCAGCGACTCGGCGCGATCAGTTCCGCAGGACCCGCCGCGCGCCGGTGGCGACGTCACGAGGCATCCCTCGCCGGCACTCAGTCGCGCACCGTCAACCGGATGCGAAGTCCGGAACCGTCGCTCAACTGCGTGACGAAGCCGTCGGACTTCCCTTCGACCAGCATGCCGCTGGTGTGCTCCCGCTCGGGAGTGAACGCCCGGTCCACGGGAACCTCCTCCACGTGCGCGCTCGCGCTCGCCAGTGTCTCGCCCTCGATCAGCACCCGGTGCCGCTCGAGTGCCTGCACCACCTGCTCGCCACCCGACAGCACCAGCTCGATGCGGTCGGAGACGGCCAGGCCCTTGTCGCGGCGTGCGGTCTGGACGGCTCGAACGATGTCCCTCGCGGTTCCCTCGAGCTCGAGTTCGGGCGTCACCTCGGTGTCGAGCACGACGAGCCCTCTACCGCCCGGGAGCGCCGCCGTGGCTCGGTGTGCGGAGGCGTCGTCGGCCTGCGCCTGCTCGAGGGCGTACTCGCCCTCCTCCAGCCGGATGCCGCCCGCGGTCACGACGCCGTCGTCGCCGAGCGTCCAGTCGCCGGCCTTGCTCGCCCGGATGACGACCTGAACCTGCTTGCCGAGACGCGGCCCCGCGGCCCGGGCGTTGACGACCAGCCGCCGGACGATGCCGAAGTCGGCCTCGTCGACGGTCGCGGCGTCGAGGACCGTGACCGTCTTGACGTTCAGCTCGTCGGCGACGATGCCGGCGAACGGCTCGACCGCGCCGGGGTCGCGAGTGACCACGGTGAGCGAGGCCAGCGGCAGCCGTACCCGCAGCCGTTCGGCCTTGCGTAACGACGACCCCAACGAGCAGACCGCGCGCACCTGATCCATCGCGGCGACCAGCGCGTCGTCTGCCGGCAACGACGCGGCATCCGGCCAGTCGGCGAGGTGCACCGACCGCCCTCCGGTGAGCCCGCGCCACACCTCCTCGGTGACCAGCGGCAGCAGCGGCGCGGCGACCCGGGTCAGTACCTCGAGCGTCGTGTACAGCGTGTCGAACGCCGGCTCGGCCGACGCGGAAGCGTCATCCGAGCGAGAACCGCTGTCCCAGAAGCGTTCTCGCGACCGACGGATGTACCAGTTGGTCAGCACGTCGACGAACTGGCGCACCGACTCGCACGCGCCGGACACGTCGTACACATCCAGCTGACCGGTGACCACCTCGACGAGGCCACGCAGCTTCGCGAGCAGGTACCGGTCGAGCGGGTCGGATGACGCCGTCGACCATCGCGCCTCGTAGCCGGCGCCGCCGGCCATGGCGTTCGCGTACAGGCCGAAGAAGGACCAGCTGTTCCACAGCGGGATCAGCACCTGACGCACCCCCTCGCGGATGCCCTCCTCGGTGACGACGAGATTGCCGCCGCGCAGGATCGGGCTCGCCATGAGGAACCAGCGCATCGCGTCGGCACCGTCGCGGTCGAAGACCTCGCGCACGTCGGGGTAGTTCTGCAGCGACTTGCTCATCTTCTGGCCGTCACTGCCCAGCACGATGCCGTGAGAGATACACGAGGAGAACGCCGGCCGGTCGAACAGCGCGGTCGCGAGCACGTGCAGCGTGTAGAACCAGCCTCGGGTCTGGCCGATGTACTCGACGATGAAGTCGCCGGGGAAGTGGTGCCCGAACCAGTCGGCGTTCTCGAACGGGTAGTGCACCTGCGCGAAGCTCATCGAACCCGAGTCGAACCAGACGTCGAGCACGTCCTCGACCCGGCGCATGGTCGCCGTGCCGCTCGGGTCGTCAGGGTTGGGCCGGGTGAGGCGGTCGACGAACGGGCGGTGCAGGTCGGGCTCGCCCTTGTCGTTCAGCGGCAGCCGGCCGAAGTCGCGCTCGAGCTCGGCGAACGAGCCGTACACGTCGACGCGAGGGAAGCGGGCGTCATCCGACACCCACACCGGGATCGGACTGCCCCAGAAGCGGTTCCGCGAGATCGACCAGTCACGCGCGTTCTCGAGCCACTTGCCGAACTGACCGTCCTTGACGTGGTCGGGGACCCAGGTGATCTGCTCGTTGAGCTCGACCATGCGGTCCTTGAACTCGGTCACCTCGACGAACCACGACGACACCGCCATGTAGATCAGCGGCTCACGGCAGCGCCAGCAGTGCGGGTAGGCGTGGTCGTACGTCTCGCGGCGGATCAGCACCGTGCCCTCGGTGGTGGAGCCGTGCTCGCCCTCGCCGCGAGTACGGCCCTGGAGGTGGTCGATGATCAGCCGGTTGGCGTCGAACACCTGCAGGCCCTCGTAGTCGGCCACCGGCGCGGTGAACCGGCCGTCGGGCCCGACCGGCACGACCGGCGCGACGTGCTCGCGGTCGGTGGTGCGCTTGTCCTCCTCACCGAACGCACCGGCGTTGTGCACCAGCCCGGTGCCGTCGGTGGTGGTCACGTAGTCGTCGGCCACGACGCGGTGGGCGTTCGGGTGGCCCTGGTAGTAGGAGAACGGTGGCGTGTAGGCCCGCCCCAGGAGGTCGGTGCCACGCAGCCGCTCGACCACCCGGTCGGCGGCATCCTCGCCCAGCTCGCGCGCGTACGCGGGAAGCCGCGCCTCGGCGAGCAGGTAGCGCTCGGTACGGCCGGTGGGCCGGTCGGTCTCGACCACGACGTAGTCGACGTCCTCCCCCACGACGACGAGGAGGTTGCTCGGCAGGGTCCACGGCGTGGTCGTCCACACCAGGGCCAGCTCACCGGTCTCGAGCCGGAACCCGACGGTCACCGCAGGGTCCTGCCTGCTCTTGTACACCTCCTCGTCCATGCGCAGCTCGTGGTTCGAGAGCGGGGTCTGGTCGTTCCAGCAGTACGGCAGCACCCGGAACCCCTGGTAGACCAGCCCCTTGTCGTACAGCGTCTTGAACGCCCACAGCACCGACTCCATGAACGACGGTTCGAGGGTCTTGTAGTCGTGGTCGAAGTCGACCCAGCGAGCCTGCCGCGTCACGTAGTCGCGCCACTCGTCGGTGTACTTCATCACCGAATCGCGGCACTTGGCGTTGAAGCTCTCGATCCCCAGCTCGAGGATCTCCTCCTTGGTCTTGATGCCGAGCTGGCTCATCGCCTCGAGCTCGGCCGGCAGGCCGTGGGTGTCCCACCCGAAGCGCCGCTCGACCCGCCGGCCGCGCATCGTCTGGTACCGCGGCACGACATCCTTGACGTAGCCGGTGAGCAGGTGCCCGTAGTGCGGCAGCCCGTTCGCGAACGGCGGGCCGTCGTAGAAGACGAACTCGTTGTCGCCGTCGGTGCCGGCCGGGCGGTTCTCGACCGAGGCCCGGAAGGTGTCGTCGCGCGCCCAGTGCGCGAGCACCGCGTCCTCGATCTGCGGGAAGCGCGGGCTCGCCGGCACGCCGAACGCGGCTCCGGTGTGTTCGCCGGTGGTCGAGACCTTGGGGTACGTCATCGCGGGTGCTCCTGCGGATGGGTCGGCTTCGTCGTCGCCGAGGACGACGGCCGCCACCCGTCATCCTCGGCCGTCTCGACCGCGGGTCCCACGCTTGACGTGGGCGGACGGGTGCGCACCTGCGCGGTACCACCTCGCTTGCCGCCCGCGTGGCGAGCGACCCCTCTTGCACCGGGCCGTGACGTGACCCCGACGTCCGGGTCTAGTGAGGATCGGCCGGCGGATGCCGACCGCGCCCGTTCTTCCGGAAGGCTCGCCGCTGATGACGGCTCGAACGCCTGTGGCAGAACAGTAGCGGACATCCTGGGACGCGGTCCGGGCGTGCGGCATCCGAGCGGGCGCCGGGGTGAGCGGTGCCGGCCGGGTAAGGGGTAGAGTCGGCGGGTCGCCTTCACGGGCGGCACCCACACGCACCTGTCAGGGGAAGCCGGTCGGAATCCGGCACTGTCCCGCAACCGTGGGCCACGCGGCGTCATCCGTCGTGGCGAGTCGGAATGCCTGTCAGGTGCGAGCGGCTCCACCACACCGTCGAGGAACGCGGGACGGAGCCCGAAGGCCGGCCGCTGCGCCGGCGGTTCGGGCACGCGTCACGAACCGCTGAGGAAGGCCCTCTTGTCCACCACCACATTCCGCCGGGGCAGGCTGACGCGCACGTTCGGCCTGCTCGCGCTCGCGGCGACGCTCGTCGCCGCACCGGCAGCCGCAGCCGCCGACGACCCGGTCGGCGAGGCCGGGACCGGCGCCGCGCCCACACCGAGCGCCAGCCCGTCGCCGACCCCGAGCAGCGAGCCCACCCCGAGCCCGAGCACCACCCCCTCGCCGACCCCGAGCAGCGAGCCCACCCCGAGCCCGAGCACCACCCCCTCGCCGACGCCGTCCCCGACCCCCGGCTCGCGCGTCGTGCCCGGCGGCCGCACGACCGACTTCGGCCCGGACGCCTCGGCCGGCCCGGCCACGACCACCGACCCGGCCGAGCTCGCCGGCCACTACCTCGCCCAGCAGCTGCGGGTCAGCGGCTACACCTTCGGCACCGAGATCGAGGGCGTCGAGTACCCCGACTTCGGGCTCGTCGCCGACGCCGTGCTCGCCCTCGATGCTGCCGGCACGGGCCAGGACGCCGCAGCACAGGCCACCGCCACCCTCGCCGGCCGGCTCGGCGAGTACATCGGGTTCGACACCGACAACGATGCCGCGACTCCTGACGACCTCTACGCCGGCTCGGTGGCCAAGGTGCTCAACGTGGCCGCGGCCCAGGGCGCCCCGCCGCGCGACTTCGGCGGCGTCGACCTGGTCGCCACTCTCCAGGGCCTCGAACGGCCCACCGGCCGGTTTTCCGACAGCGGGGCCGAGGACTACTCCAACACCTTCACCCAGTCGCTGGCCGTCATGGGCCTGAGCCGGACCGGTGGCACCGTGAGCGACGACGCCCTGCGCTACCTGCTCGCCCAGCAGTGCCCGAACGGCGGCTTCCAGCTGGTGATGGCCGACGGCGGCTGTACCGCCGACGCCGAGGCGGACCCCGACTCCACGGCCATGGCGGTGCAGGCGCTGCTCGCCGTCGGCGGACAGACCACCGCCGCCGACGCCGGCCTCGACTTCATCGTGTCGCGCCAACGCGACGACGGCGGCGTCGGCGGGTCCGGCCCCACCGCGTCGGTGAACGCCAACAGCACCGGTCTGGCCGGTCAGGCCCTGATCGCCGGGGGGCGCACCGCGCAGGCCCGGCTCGCCGCCTCGTACCTCACCGCGCTGCAGTACGACTGCAGCTTCCCGGCAGCGCTGCGCGGCGGCGTCGCCTACGACACCGCGACGTTCGAGACCAAGGAAGCGGCGGGAGTGGATGCCGTACCCACCGACCAGGACCGTCGGTCCACGGCCCAGGCCGCGCTGGCCCTCTCCGAGACCCCGCTCTACGCGGTGACGGCCGAGGGAGCCGACGCGACGGCACCCGCACCGAGCTGCGCCACCGCTCGCCCCGCTCCCAGCCGCACACCGACGGTCGACATCAGCGCTCCGGCCGGAGATTCCGGCGGCGAGAGCACCGGCGCGGCCGCTGCGCCGCGTGAGGCGCCGAAAGACGCCGAGGACCTCGCGCGCACCGGCACCGATCCGGTGCTGCCGGTTCTGCTCGGGCTGCTGTTGCTCGTGATGGGAGCCGCCGCCGTCATCGTGTCCCGCCCGCGCGGGAACCACGCGTGAGGCGGCCGCTCGCCCTGCGTCCCCGAGCCAGCGCAGTGGTCGCAGCGGTCCTGCTGGCCGGTGTGAGCGCCCTCGCCGGCGCGCCGTCAGCTACCGCGGCAGCCTGCTCCGGCAGCTCCGGGGTGACGGTGGTCGTCGACACCGGCAGCGGCGTCGTCACCCGTTGCGCGACCGGCGACCCGTCGTCCGGGCTGGCCGCGCTCACCGCAGCCGGCTTCTCGGTGAGCCAGGTGCGGGGCCAACCTGGCTTCGTCTGCACCATCGACGGCTTCCCGTCGTCGCAGACCTGCGCACGCACCCCACCGGCCACGGCCTACTGGTCGTACTGGCATGCACCTCGCGGCGGCTCGTGGTCGTACAGCCAGCTCGGCGCCGGCACGTACGACCCGAAGCCGGGCACGGTCGAGGGCTGGCGGTTCGGCTCGGGCCAGCAGCCGCGCACCGCGCCGCCCGCCGCCACCACGATCTCGACACCGAAGCCGGCGACGCCGACACCACCGGCCGCGACGTCACGGCCGCCCACGACCGCACCGTCGACGAGCGGGCCGAACTCGGGTCGCCCGCCGACCGTCGGCTCGGATGCCGCTCCGTCGGCGTCGGCCACCACCTCGGCACCGCCTCCGCCCAGGACCGCCGGCCCCACGACCCCACCGACGCCCACGTCGTCGACGACGACGTCGGCCACGCCACCGGGCACCCCCGGCGGCACGCCCACGGCATCCGGTACCTCCTCCGACGAGGTGCGGACTATCGCCGGCCGGACGACGTCGGCCGACGCCGGGCCAGGAGTGGGCACCGCGGTCGCGGGTGGTGCCCTCGCGGCCCTGGTCGCCGCCGGGGCGGGGTACACCGCCTGGAGACGTCGAGGCTGACGCACGTGGCGCGCCTGCACCGTCCCCTCCCCCGCCCCGTGCATCCGGCGGCGTGGTGGGGCTGGGCGATCGGCCTCGCGGTGGCGGTGAGCACGACCGACAACCCGCTGCTGCTGCTGCTCGCGCTGGCCGTGGTGGCGCTCGTCGTGGCGGCCCGGCGTGGGTCGTCGCCCTGGGCGCGCGCCTTTCGCCTGTACCTGTGGCTCGGGTTGGCGATCATCGTCATCCGGGTGGTGCTGCACGTGCTGGTCGGGCTGAAGACGGGGACCCTGGTCGTGCTCCCCCTTCCGTCGGTGTCGTTGCCGTCGTGGGCGGCCGGCATCGACCTCGGCGGCACGGTGTACGCCGAGGGGCTGCTCGGCGCGGCGGTGCAGGGGCTGCGACTGGCCGTCGTCATCGCCTGCGTCGGCGCGGCCAACGCCCTCGCGAACCCGAAGCGACTGCTGCGCGCGCTTCCCGGGGCGCTGCACGAGATCGGCTCCGCCGTCGTCGTGTCGGTCTCGGTGGCGCCCCAGCTCGCCGAGAGCGTGCAGCGGGTGCGGCGAGCCCGGCGGCTCCGGGGCGACGCGCGCCGTGGCATCCGGGCCCTGCCTGCCGTCGCCCTCCCCGTGCTCGAGGACACGCTCGAACGCTCTCTCCTGCTCGCCGGCGCCATGGACGCTCGCGGGTACGGCCGGGCCAACCAACAGACCGGACCCGCCCGGATGCTCGTCGGCACCGTGACGCTCGGCGGGCTGCTGGCGGGAACGGTGGGGCTCTACGGCGTCCTCGACGCCTCGACTCCACCGTGGATGGGCACACCCACGCTGGCGGTGGGGCTCGGCCTGTCGGTGCTGGGGCTGTGGCTCGGCGGCCGGCACGTGACCCGCTCGGTGTACCGGCCGGACCCGTGGCGCGCGGCCGAGTGGCTCACCGTGGGATGCAGCGCAGCCGCGGCCGCGGTGCTGGTCGTGCTGGCCCGCACCTCGCCCGACGCGCTGGCGATGCCGCTCGCACCGCTCGCCGTGCCGGCCCTGCCACCGGCGGCGGTGGTGGCCCTGCTCCTCGGTGCCGTACCGGCGTTCGTCACTCCCGAACCGCCCCGACCTGCGCCACGGCATCCGCACCGGCATCCGCACCATCGGTCGGCGCGCGGGTCCCACACGACGGTGGCACCAGCCCGTGGGTGACCACGCGGTCCGGCTCGAACGGGTATCGGTCGTCCTTCCGGGCGCCGAGCGACCCGTGCTGCACGCGGTCGACGTCGAGATCGAGGAGGGCGAGCTCGCCGTGGTGGTGGGGCGTACGGGCTCGGGCAAGTCCACGCTGCTCGGGGCGATGAGCGGCCGCGTCCCGCACTTCACCGGAGGCACGCTGCGGGGCCGGGCGCTCGTGTATGGCCGTGACACCCGCGAGCACCGGCCGCGCGATCTCGCCGACCTGGTGGGCGTCGTCGGGCAGGACCCGCTGGCCGGGTTCGTCACCGACACCGTCGAGGAGGAGCTCGCCTACGGCATGGAGCAGCTCGGGCTGCCGGCCGCGACGATGCGCACGCGGGTCGAGGAGACGCTCGACCTGCTCGGCATCGCCGACCTGCGGGGCGCCGCCCTGCGCGAGCTGAGCGGCGGGCAGCAGCAGCGGGTGGCCATCGGGTCGGTGCTCACCGCCCACCCGCGCGTCATCCTGCTCGACGAGCCGACCTCGGCGCTGGACCCCACCGGCGCCGAGGACGTGCTCGCCACGATCGCCCGCCTCGTGCACGACCTCGCCGTCACCGTGGTGGTGGCCGAGCACCGGGTCGAGCGGGTACTGCATCACGCCGACCGGGTGGTGCACGTGTCACCCGACGGGTCTGTCCGGTCCGGCACGCCGCGCGAGGCGATGGTCGACAGCGACGTCACCTCGCCCGTGGTCGAGCTCGGCCGGCTCGCCGGATGGTCGCCGCTGCCCCTGACCGTGCGGGAGGCGCGGCGCGCGTCCACCCATGGCGACGACCTGCGCGCCCGCCTCGCGACGACCGCTCCGGCGTCGGCTCGGGCGACCGACCGGCACGGGCACACCGAACCCACCGAATCCGGACCTGGACCTGGACCTGGACCTGGGCCTGGACCTGGACCTGGATCTGGGCCCACCGTGGCGCGGGCGCGCGGGGTGGTGGTGCGGCATCCGGGCGACGTGCTCGCGGTAGCCGGCGTCGACCTCGACCTGCGGGCCGGCGAGGTCTGCGCGCTGATGGGGCGCAACGGCTCGGGGAAGTCCTCGCTGCTCTGGGCGCTGCAGGGCAGTGGCCGCCTCACGGCGGGCACGGTCGAGGTCGCCGGGCCGACCACGGATGACGCGCCGGTCCGTCCCGCCGACCTCAGCCCGCGCGAGCGGCGTTCTCGTGTGGGCCTGGTGCCGCAGGACGCCGCCGACCTGCTCTATCTCGACACCGTCTCCGGGGAGTGCGTCCAGGCCGACCGCGAGAGCGGCGCGGCACCCGGCACCTGCGCCGGGCTGCTCGCCGAGGTGGCAGCCGGCATCCCTGCCGACCGGCATCCGCGCGACCTCAGCGAGGGCCAGCGGCTCGCGCTCGTGCTCGCCGTGCAGCTGACCGCCGAGCCGCGGGTGCTGCTCCTCGACGAGCCGACCCGCGGCCTCGACCCGGCGGCCAAGGCGGCGCTCGCCGACGTGCTGCGGGGCGTCGCGGCCCGTAGGCGGGCCGTCGCCGTGTCGAGCCACGACGTGGAGTTCGTCGCCGAGGTGTCCGACCGGGTCGTCGTGCTCGCCGGCGGCGAGGTCGTCGCCGACGGGCCGACCGCGGAGGTCGTGGTGGCCTCGCCGGCGTTCGCACCGCAAGTGGCCAAGGTGCTCGCCCCGCAGGAGTGGCTCACGGTCGCCCAGGTGCGGGCGGC
>JBOFLR010000624.1:0-12560 GCA_051657965.1 Dermatophilaceae bacterium | reverse complement strand
GCTTCTCGCCCTCCAGCAGACGCCTCCGGGCCGCAACGAATTGCTCGACACACTGCTCGGCAAGGAGAACTGGCGCGAGCGGCCTGACCTCGCGCTACACCTCTTCGAGCATCGAATCCGCCCAATCCTCGTACCGGGGTTCGACCCGATCATGCTCGCCGAAGTGGACCGGTCCGAGGCGTCGAAGCCTCCGGGCTTTGGTGTAGACCTCACCGGGGATGAGTACGCACTCGCCCGCGCCTGGCGCGAAGTCTTTTTCCCGATGTTCGACAGCCATGCCCAGGCGATTCTGGATGTCGTGACCACTCAGCTCCGGGCGGTCTACCGGCTTGTGCGGTCGACACGACCCGATGCGTGCGCGGACCCCATCAGCTTCCACAGATCGGCGATCGAGGAGCACGAGCAGAACGCCTACCGCGAATCGATGGACGTGCTCATCGACGCCGCCCGCGACTGTCTCGAACGGCTGCTCGACACTGACGTGCCCGCAGCCGCGGCCCACCTCGACGCGTGGGCGAGCGCCGACGAGGCGCTCTTCCGCCGGTTGGCGGTGCACGGATGGCGGCTGCGCACCGACCGCAGTGCCACCGAGAAGTTGCGGTGGGTCCGCGAGCAGAATCTGATCTATGAGTTCCACGTCAAGCACGAGGTCTACCTGCTCCTGCAGCACGTCATTCCGCACGCATCCGATGATGACGTGCAGGCGTTGCTCGACCGAGCACTGGGGATTCCGCCGGGAGACACGGACGACGACCCCTCGCCGTACGAGCGATACAACCTTCTCGTCTGGCTGAACCGGATCACCCCTGAGAACCGGCCGGTTGCCGAGGCATTCCGCGACTGTCAGGCCGCCCACCCGGAGTACGAGCCGCGTGACCATCCTGATCTCGACATGGTGATGACCGGCGGCGTGGCCGAGGACGCCGCGCCCTTCACAATCGAAGAACTGCATGAAAAAGTCGAGCGCGACCCCGGCACCACACTGGCCGAAATTCGGCAGTTTCAGTCCGTCGATCCGTGGACATTCACGGAGCCGACCTGGCGTGGTGCGCTTCGACTTGTGAAAGCCGTTGTCGCTCAGCATCCTGCCGACGGTCTCGCACTCGCCGACCTGCTCGGGGAAGACGACGGTCAGCTTCGCGCGGCGTTGATCGACGGTTGGTCCGAGGCCGAACTCGACGAGGACCAGGTCCGTGCAGTCATCGCGGCTATCGGCGCCTGGGACGCCGACGAGGTTAGACGCGCGGCCGCACGGATGTTCGCTGACGACGTCCACCCTGATCATCCCACCGCCTGGCATCGGTACCCGGAAGCGCGCGATCTCGCCGCCGCGTTGTGGCCGCAGGATGAGGTCAGCGGAGCGGTCACCCCGGGAGTCGACTTCTTTTTCGAGGCGATCAACCATCCGTGCGGTGATCTGGCCCATTTCTGGAGCAAGGCTGTCGAGGCTGAGTGGCGCCAGAACCAGGACACCTGGTCAGGAATCCCGGCGGTCCTCACGAGCCAGCTCGACGTCATGGTCCAGGCCGGAGGGCGCAACGGACTCATGGCCCGCACCATCCTCGGGTCGTACCTGCGCTTCTACATGGCGACCGATCCGGAGTGGACGCGGAACCACCTGCTCACCCTCTTCGACTGGAGCCGGCATCCCAGCGATGCCCCCGGCGTATGGCAGGGCTTCCTGCACCGCGGTGTTCCCGACGACGGCCTGCTCGAAGCGGGCCAGCTCACGCGATACCTGGAGACTTGCAAGCACACCGAGCAGCTCGCACGTCCGTACCTGTGGCGTCTGGCCGACCACCTCGCATTCGTCGCCATGTTCGCGACCAACTCACCCAGGCCCTGGCTCGGCGAGTTCATCAGCGAGGCGTCGGAGCCGCTTCGAGAGGCGTGGGCGGGCCAAGTCGCGCACCGATTGTCAAACCTCACCGCCGAGGAGGCGTCCCACCAGTGGAATCGCTGGATCCACGAGTACTGGGAAGGCCGGGCGAGGTCCGTTCCATTGCCGCCAACCGCAGCCGAGGCGTCCGCGGTGGCAGAGTGGGTTCTCGCCTTGCCGAATGAACGACGCGCCGCGGTCGACCTGACTCGACAGTCGCCGGCCGGCTTGACCTCGCAGGGAGTGCCCCTCAGCCGACTGGCCGACGAAGACCTTGCCGCAGACGCCGCCACCTGGACCGATCTGATCACCCATCTGCTGAGCAACACCGAATCCGACTATGGCACGCGCCACTTCCTGCCGCAGATCGTGGGAAAACTCAAGGCCGCCGAACCGCCACCAGACCTCGCCGCGCTACGTGAGGAGGCCATGCGGCTCGGATGCACCAATGCCTCCGAGTGGTGACGGCATCGCGCACTGCGGTCGACCGGCACGCACCGGTCTGGCGGTGACGCCGATGGTCGCGCCGGGCGCAATGGGGAGCCCAATCACCCGGCGCTAGATTTGGTGCCATGTCGTCTCCGGTGCCGGCGCTGTTGCGCGGGCTCGTCGACGACGCGGCCGTCTTCCCTCCGGGCAACGCGACGATGCCGGATGCCGTGGCGCGGCACGCCGGCCATCGCACCTCCTCCTACGCCGACGCGGTCGGCCCGCTCCTCCTCCCGGCGACCGGGGTCGCCGAGCTCGACACCGCCCTCGGCACCGGCCGGTGGCCCGACGACAGGCCGCTTCGCATCGGTCTCGTCTCCCGTCCGGGAGCCGACCCGACCGTGCTGGCCGAGGCCACGACCGCCCTCGCCGAGGACGGTCGTGTCGAGGTCGTCGGCACCGAGATCGGCTGGTACGAGGGGTGGAACGAGCTCGCCGGCAACCTCCCCCTCGCCGTAGAGCTGCCGCGCGGCGCCGACCTCGACCGTGCCGTCACGGAGATCCGCAGCGCCCGCGAGAACGGACTCGGGGTCATCGCCAAGTTCCGCACCGGCCCGACCTCGTCGTGGCCCTGGCCCGACGAGCGCGAGCTGGGCGACGTCATCCGGCTGCTCGCTCCAGGCGTGCCGTTCAAGCTGACCGGCGGGCTGCACCACGCCGTCCGCGGCGTCTACGAGGTCGACGGCGCCCCCGAGCACAACCACGGTCTGCTCAACGTGCTCGTGGCCACCGCCGCCGCACTCGAGCACGCTTCGGCGACCGAGGTCGCCGGACTGCTCGCCGTCACCGACGCCCACGCCCTCGCCGCTCTCGTCGCCGCCTGGACCGGCACCACCGTCGGCGCCGTGCGGGCCGCGTTCACCTCCTACGGCTGCTGTACCGTCACCGACCCCCTCGGCGAGCTGGCCGAGCTCGGCCTCCTCCCGCATCCGACCGAAGGACCCGTATGACCTGGCTCGACCTGCCCGCCGGCCACCCGTTCGGCATCCACAACCTGCCGTACGGCGTGTTCTCGACCGGCGGTCGGCCGCCGCGGGTCGGCACCCGCGTCGGCGACCACGTGCTCGACCTCGCCGCGTGCGCCGAGCACGCCGGGATGGAAAGCGCCGCGGTGTGGCGCACGGCATCCCTGAACGCCTTTCTCGCCCAGGGCCGCCCGGCCTGGAGCGCGGCCCGCGCGTGGCTCATCGACCAGCTCAGCACCGAGGCGCACCGCGACGCCGTCGAGCCCCACCTGGTGCCGCTCGACGAGGTGAGGCTGCACCTGCCGGTCGAGGTCGCCGACTACGTCGACTTCTACGCCAGCGAGCACCACGCCACCAACGTCGGACGCATCTTCCGCCCCGACGGCGAGCCGCTCACCCCCAACTGGAAGCACCTGCCGATCGGCTACCACGGCCGCGCCGGCACGGTCGTGGTCAGCGGCACCGACATCGTCCGCCCCAGCGGGCAACGCAAGGCACCGGATGCCGCCGCGCCCACCTTCGGCCCGTCGGCGCGGCTCGACATCGAGGCCGAGCTCGGCTTCGTCGTCGGCGGCCCCACCAGGCTGGGTGAGCCGGTCACGGTGGCCGACGCCGACGAGCACCTCTTCGGGGTCGTCATCCTCAACGACTGGTCCGCTCGGGACCTGCAGGCGTGGGAGTACGTGCCGCTCGGGCCGTTCCTCGGCAAGTCCTTCGCCACGTCCATCTCACCGTGGGTGGTCACCACCGACGCGCTACGCGCCGCGCGAGTGCCGCTGCCCGGGCAGGACCCCGAGCCGCTCCCCTACCTGCGCGGCACCACCACGGATGACGGCGCCGGCACGGCGTGGGGCCTCGACGTCCACCTCGAGGTCGACTGGAACGGCACCGTCGTCTCCCGACCCGAGTACCGCGACATGTACTGGTCGCCCGCGCAGATGCTCGCGCACCTGACCGCGAACGGCGCCTCGGTGCGGGCCGGCGACCTCTTCGGCTCGGGCACCGTCTCCGGCCCCGACCGGCTCACTCGGGGCTGCTTCCTCGAACTCACCTGGAGCGGGAGCGAACCCCTGACCCTCGACGACGGCGCCACCCGCACCTTCCTCCAGGACGGCGACACGGTCACCTTGCGTGCCGCCGCGCCGGGTGCAGATGGCACCGTCGTCGGCCTCGGTGAGTGCACCGGCACGGTGCGCCCGGCTCACTGAGGAGAGCCGGGATCACCGGTACCGGGCAGCGCGCCTACGCTGCTCTCACCGCGGCCGGTGCCGCGTCGGCCGGAAGGGCGGTCGCCTCGGCGGCGTGCCGACCCACATGGGTCGAGCCTCGACCGACCGAGAGCAAGGCGGCGTCGCGGATCGCCCACCGCATCACACCACCTGCCTTCGCGTGCCGTGCGCGCCGCGGGGTCGGTGTCTCGATGGAACTGCTCATCATCGAACCTCCTCATGGGCCTGGTGCCCCTTACCTACGGCCGCACCCTGCGGTAGCCACAGCGTGACGGAGGCGCCCCTGACGTGCTGGCGGTTCGCATGGATCCTGACTCAACCCTTACCCGGACTTGACCTCGCCTTGACTCTTCACGGCCGCCCCGCATACGCGGCGACCCCGGGCCGGCGGGCGGCCGGGCTCCCGTCGGCGTCGGTCACCGACCGGGTCGGATCACGACCACCGTGTCGGCCACCTTGTCGTGCAGCGCCTGACGCTTCGGGTCCCACAGCAGCCAGGCCGGGTTGAGGATGCTCAGCACCGTTCCGAGGAGGCCGACGAAAGGCACGAGACCGACGACGGTGGCGGCGACCGAGATGGCCTGCCGCCGGACCGCGGTGGTCGCCGAGAGTGGACCGGGAGCGTCCGTTCGACGGACCTGGGTGCCGAGCGCCATCTTGCCGGGCGTGGCCCCTCGCCACATCAGGAAGCCGACCTCGTAGACGACCGCGACCAGGAGGCCGATGACGGTGATCGGCAGGATGACGTCGGCGACCGCCGTGGCGAACGCGGTCTGGTCCGGCGGTGCGGCTCCGCGCTCGGCAGCGTCGACCGAGTCGGTGACGTAGCGGCCGAAGACCGAGGCGAGCTCCTGGACGAAGGTCCAGCCGAGCACCGTCGTGGCGACAGCGTTCAGCAGCGAGTCGAGCACTCGCGCCAGCAGGCGGCGCCACCACTGCGCGAGCACGGCCCCGTCGGGAAGGACGTCGCGCCGAGCCTCCCACGGCGACCCGTACTGCGCCGACGGAGCGGAGCCGGGCAGCTGGGCGGGGTAGACCGGACTGTCCGCCCCGGCGGACCGACCAGAGCCGGGAGGGAAGTCCGCCGCGGCCGCCGCCCGTCCGATCGTCGACTGCTCCACCGTCGGCGAGCGCCGTGGTGCGGTGTGCGCCGTCCACATCACCCCGTCGAAATAGCGCAGCACCGCCGGGTCGTCCGGGTCCTCGTACCAGCCGGGAGCGGTGGGCAGCGTCGTCATGCCCGCATCGTGTCATGGTGGCCCGGCGTCGTCCCCAGCGCCACGACCGCCGCCGCGGCGGCGTCGGGGTCGACGAGGTGGTGCAGGTGATGGGCGCCCTCGAGCGTGCGGACCGGCCAGCCGTGCTCCTCGGCGAACTGCCGCTCCTCGGCGTAGGTGTCTCCGAACGCCAGGAAGGCGCAGCGGCGCGCTGCCCAGCCCACCGGTGCGGCGAGCTCGGAGCGGAAGTAGGCGAGCGGCATCCGGCTCTCGTGCGGGCGGATCCGCCGCAGCACCTCGGGGTCGGGGACGACGACGCGGACGTCGTCCTCGTGCCACCAGCGGGTCCACGGCGGCAGCAGCCCATCGGCGCCGGCGAGCGCAGCGAGGTGCTCGAGGAGAGCCGGCGGGGCGAGCGGCGCCGACCCGGTCTCCGGCGGGAGCGCGGCATCCACGAAGACCACCGGGATGCCGCCCGCCACCTCGGGCGCGTACCGCCCGGCGTTGCTGTGGGCGAGCACGACGTCGGGGAGCATCGTGGTCACGGCGCCGGCGAATGCATCGAGCACCGGCGCCGGACCGCTGGGGCCCACCGGTCCGGCGGGTACCTCGGCGACCGTGCACGACCAGCCGCGCCGGGCCAGGGCGTCGGCGAGCGGGGCGTACGCCACCACCGGCAGGAGCGGGCTGGGCAGAAGGAGGGCGCGCGTCATCCGGCCACGGTACGGAACCGCTGCGGTACGGGTCAGAGGTTGCCGCGCTTGTCCTGCTCGCGCTCGATCGCCTCGAAGAGCGCCCTGAAGTTGCCCTTGCCGAAGCCGAGCGAGCCATGCCGTTCGATGATCTCGAAGAACACGGTCGGCCGGTCGCCGAGCGGGCGGGTGAAGATCTGCAGGAGGTAGCCGTCCTCGTCGCGGTCGACGAGGATGCCGCGCCGCTGCAGCTCCTCGATCGGCACCCGCACCTCGCCGATCCGGGCGCGCAGCTCCGGGTCTTCATAGTACGAATCGGGCGTGACGAGGAACTCGATGCCGTTCGCGCGCAGCTCGTCGACGGTGCGGAGGATGTCGTTCGTCGCGAGCGCGAGGTGCTGGGCGCCCGGGCCGCGGTAGAACTCGAGGTACTCGTCGATCTGGCTCTTCTTCTTCGCGACCGCCGGCTCGTTGAGCGGGAACTTCACCCGGTGGTTGCCGTTCGCGACGACCTTGGACATCAGCGCGGAGTAGTCGGTGGCGATGTCGTCGCCGACGAACTCGGCCATGTTCACGAAGCCCATGACCCGGTTGTAGAAGGCGACCCACTCGTCCATCCGGCCGAGCTCGACGTTGCCGACGACGTGGTCGAGCGCCTGGAACAGGCGTGTCGGTGCGCCCTCCCGCTTCCGGTACGTGGATGACGTCGCCACGTACCCGGGCAGGTACGGCCCGGCGTAGGTCGCGCCGTCGACGACCCGCTGCACGAGGGAGTGCCGGGTCTCGCCGTAGGTGCCGATCGCGGCGACGCGCACGGTGCCGTGCTCGTCGGTGAGCGTCTCCGGCTCCTGGAGCACGGTGGCGCCGGCCCGGCGGGCCTGCTCGATGCAGCGGTCGACGTCGGGCACCTCGAGGGAGATGTCGACGACGCCGTCGCCGTGCCTCGCGTGGTGCGAGACGAGCGGGCTGTCGGGGTCGACGGCGCCCTTGACGACGAAGCGGATCGAGCCGGAGCGCAGGACGAACGCCTTGTGGTCGCGGTTGCCGTGCTCGGGGCCGGAGTAGGCGACGAGCTCCATGCCCCACGCACTCTGGTAGTAGTGCGTGGCCTGGGCGGCGTTGCCGACGACGAAGACGACGGCGTCCCAGCCGGTGACCGGGAACGGGTCCTTGGTCTCGTCGTACTCGACGAGGCCGACCAGCTCCTTGAGCTGGTGCAGGTCGAGGCCCGCCGCACGCTCCTGCTCGGTGAGGTCGACGGTGTCGGTCGGGGACGGCGCAGGCCGGGGGGTCGTCGTCGTATCGCTCATCCCGCCACTGTCGCGACACCCAGTACGGTGTGCAACCGGTCGATAGGCCGATAGTCATGCTGCGCACGGTGTTGCGGCATCCCTCGACCTCACCGGACAATCCGCCCATGGCACGAACACCCGGAGTGGACCACCTCGACGCCCGGCTGATCGCCGTGTTCAGCGCCGACCCGCACATCGGGGTGCTCGGTGCGTCGCGCGCGCTCGGTGTCGCCCGAGGCACGGTGCAGGCCCGGCTCGACCGCCTCCAGGAGCGCGGCGTCATCCGCTCGTTCGCTCCGCAGGTCGACGCCGGCGCACTCGGCTTCCCGGTCACGGCCTTCTGCACCCTGGAGATCCGGCAGCGGCAGGGGCACGCGCCCGTGGTCGAGCACCTCTCGGCCATCCCGGAGGTGCTCGAGATCCACTCCATCACCGGCGTGGGCGACCTGGTCGTGCGGGTGGTCGCGCGGGACAACGCCGATCTCGGCCGGGTCATCGACGAGATCATCGACGACGTGCACGTGCTGCGCGCCAATACCGCGCTGTGCATGGTGACGCACCTCGAGCACCGCACCGGCCCGCTCGTGGAGGTCGCGGCGGCGCGCAGCTCGGCGGGCTGACCCGGGCCGGATCCCGGCGGCTCAGCGGCGGCCGACGAACCAGCGCCGGAGGCGGTCGATCCGCTCGGTGACCTGCTCGCCGGTCGCGGCGGCCAGCTCCGGCCCTCCGCAGGCCCGCCGGAGGTCGAGATGGATGCTCGCGTGCGCCGCGCCGGTCTTGGCCGCGTACGCCGCGACCAGGGTGTTGAGCTCCTTGCGCTGCGCGGCGAGCGCGCGGTGCGTCGACACCGGAGACGTGCCGCGGGCACCACGCTCTGCGTGCCCGGCCGCCCGCGCGCCGTCACGTCCGCCGTGCCGCGCGTTCGTCGCACCCCGGGTCTGGCGCGCCTGCCGCTCGCGGAGCAGGTGCGCGACCTGATGCGGCTCGAGCAGGCCGGGCAGGCCGAGGTAGTCCTGCTCCTCCGCGGACCCGACCTCGGCGTGCAACCCGAACTGCTGGGCGTCGAAGAGGACGTGGTCGAAGTGGGCGTCGGACTCCAGCGCCTCGAACGCAGCCTCCGCCGGCCCCAGCGCCGCCTCGGTGCGGTCGGCCTCGCGCAGCATCCCCTCTTCCGCACCCCAGAGCGACGCCTCGTCGTCGGACCCCGACCGGCCGAGCGCGTGGTCGCGCTCCTCCTCCATCGCCGCCGCGTGGGCGAGGATGACGGGCACGCTCGGCAGGAACACCGAGGCCACCTCCCCGCGCCGCCGAGCCCGGACGAAACGACCGACGGCCTGGGCGAAGAACAGCGGCGTGGAGGTCGAGGTGGCGTAGACGCCGACGCACAGGCGCGGGACGTCGACGCCCTCGGACACCATGCGCACCGCGACCATCCACCGCGAGTCCCCGGCGGCGAACTCCTCGATGCGGGAGCTGGCGCCCGCGTCATCCGAGAGCACGACAGTGGGCTCCTCGCCGGTGACTGCGCCGAGGATCCGGGCGTAGGCCCGCGCCGCGGTCTGGTTGGAGGCGATGACGAGGCCGCCGGCGTCCGGCACGTGGTGGCGCACCTCGGAGAGCCGGGTGTCGGCGGCCGTGAGCACGGCGGGCACCCACTCGCCCTTCGGGTCGAGCGCGGTGCGCCATGCGTGCGCGGTCTGGTCCTTGGTCATCGGTTCGCCGAGACTCGCGGCAACCTCGTCGCCGGCCTTCGTGCGCCACCGCATCGCCCCGCCGTAGGCGAGGAACAGCACCGGCCGCACCACACCGTCGCGGAGTGCGGCCGCGTAGCCGTAGCTGGAGTCGGACGCGGAGCGCAGGATGCCGTCGGCGTGCATCTCGTAGCGCACGAAGGGGATCGGGGTGGTGTCGGAGCGGAACGGCGTGCCCGTGAGCGCCAGCCGGCGAGTCGCGGGCGTGAACGCCTCGCGGATGCCGTCGCCCCACGACCGCGCGTCCCCGCCGTGGTGCACCTCGTCGAGCACGACGAGGGTCGGGGCGGCCTCGGTGCGGCGCCGGTGCAGGTCGGGGTTCGCGGCGACCTGGGCGTAGGTGAGCGCGACCCCCTGGTACTCCTCGCTCTGCACCCCCTGACTGTTCGAGAACGCCGGGTTGAGCTGGATGCCGACCCGCGCGGCGGCATCCGCCCACTGCGTCTTGAGGTGCTCGGTCGGCGCGACCACGGTGAGCGCGCGGATGACGCCGCGGTCGAGCAGCTCGGTAGCGACGCGCAACGCGTAGGTCGTCTTGCCGGCGCCGGGCGTGGCGACGGCGAGGAAGTCGCGTGCGTCGCTCTCGAGGTAGCGGTCGAGCGCCTCTTGCTGCCAGGCGCGCAGCTTGGCCGCGGTACCCCACGCGGCGCGTCCAGGGTAGGCGGGGGGCAGGTGGCCGGCGGCAGAGGTACTCATGGGCGGGCGCCACCCTAACCGCCGGGTCGGCGACGCCCCAGCACCCGGGCAACCCGTCCGCGAGGGCGTACCTGTGCTAGGGCCGCCACCGGCGAGGAGGCGGTGTCGGTGCCCGTCGCTACGTTGCTGATACACAGAAATGGCACATCCCGACGAGCACGAAGGAGCGGCCGTGGCCGTGCAGCTGATGAACCCCGAGGGTCTGGCCGAGGTACCGATCTACCGTCACGTAGCCATCGCGACCGGGTCGCGACAGGTGTACCTCGCCGGGCAGGTCGCCACGGATGCGCAGGGCCGGCTCGTGGGAGAGGGTGACCTGCCGGCCCAGGTCGAGCAGTGCTTCGCGAACGTCGCGACGGCGCTGGCCGCCGCCGGGGCGACGTTCGACGACGTCGTGAAGGTGACGGCCTACGTGGTCGGCTGGTCCGACGAGACCTTTCCGCAGGCCGTGGAGGGCATCGAGCGGGGGCGGGCCCGGGTCGGCACGTCGGCGCTGCCGCCACTCACGGGAATCGGCGTCGCAGCTCTCGCCGATCCCCGGTATCTCGTCGAGCTCGACGTCACGGCGGTCCTCACCTGAGCGCGCGCCGGCGCGGGCCTACTCGCCGCCGTCCTCCGCCTTGCGGAGGCCGTCGATGATCTCCTTGCAGGTCGGGCAGACCGGGAAGCGCTTGGGGTCGCGACCTGGCACCCAGACCTTGCCACACAGCGCCGTGACCGGCTCACCGCTGAGTGCGCTCTCGAGGATCTTCTCCTTGCGCACGTAGTGTGCGAACCGCTCGTGATCGCCCGGCTCGGCGACCTCCGGAAGGGTCTCGGTGCGTTCGAGCACCGCGGTCTGGGTCTGCGGGCCACCGGGTGCGCTCGGGTCGTCCAGGGGCGGGTACGGCTCGCTCATGGACGCCGATGCTACGCCGCGCTCCCGTGCCGGTCCGAGCCGCGGGCCGGTCCCGGCTGATGCCCGCCGGTCAGTTCAGAGCGGGGTCGCTGGGGTACCACGCGACCCAGCGCAGCGGAGTGGGCTGGCGGGTCAGGACGCGGCGCCACAGGTCGTCGGGCTCGTCGGTGAAGGCGTCGCCGCTCTCGACGTCGACGACGTACCAGGAGCCGGTGGTGATCTCGGCGTCGAGCTGCCCGGCCGACCAGCCCGCATAACCGGCGAAGATGCGCAGCCCGGAGAGCTCGTCGGCGACGAGCAACGGCGGCGTGTCGAGGTCGACCAGCGCCACCGACCCGAAGAGCCGCTTCACGCCACGCGGCTCTGGCGAGTCGCCCGGCACCGCGACCAGGCCGAGCGCCGAGTCCAGCTGCACCGGGCCACCCTGGAACACCTTCGCCGGCCGGCTCGCGTGCTCCTCCCACCCGGGCAGCACCGCGTCGACGGTGGCGTCGATCGGCCGGTTGAGCACCACACCCTGGGCGCCGTCGCGGTCGTGGTGCAGCACGAGCACGACGCTGCGCCGGAAGACGCCCTCCTCGATCTGCGGGGTCGCGACGAGGAGGCGCCCGGTGGTGTGGGAGCTGCTCACTCCTCCATTCTGCCCCGGCGCTCGCCGGTGCCACTGCGGCGATGACCACGCCCGGTGCCGAGCCGGGAGCCGGACGGGTGCCCGGGTCGACCCGGTCGCGGGCCGCCCCGGCGGCCACCGCCGCGGGACCCGCCCTCGAGGACCGGGCGCCACACGTCATCCGGCACCGGGATGCCGCTCGGCGGACTGCCGCCGAGCGCCCGGATCGTGGCGTCGCCGGGGACGACCGTGGCGGTCTCGGCGTCGGCCCCGGCCGCCTCGACCAGCCCGGCGACCATCCGGCGCTGGTGCGGCAGTGCGAGCATCACCACGGCACCTCGCTCGCCGGCACGAGCCGTACGGCCGGCGCGGTGCAGGTAGTCCTTGTGGTCCTTCGGTGGATCGACCTGGACGACCAGGCCGATGTCGTCCACGTGGATGCCGCGCGCCGCGACATCGGTGGCGACCAGCACCGGCATCCGGCCGTCGCGGAACGCGCCGAGCACCCGGTTGCGCACGCCCTGCGAGAGCCCACCGTGCAGGGCCGCGGCGAACACGCCACGGTCGCGCAGCTCGCGAGCGATGCGGTCCGAGCCCAGCTGGGTGCGGGCGAACACCACGACCCGGCCGGGCCGGCCGGCGAGCTCGGCGGTCAGTGCCTTCTTGTCGTGCGGCGAGACCAGCCAGACGTGGTGGCTCATCGTCGTCACGGCGGCCTGCGCCTCGTCGGTCGAGTGCTCGACCGCGTCGACGAGGTAGCGCTCGACGAGGTCGTCGACGCCGCGGTCCAGGGTCGCGGAGAACAGCAGGCGCTGGCCACCGGCCGGCAGCGCGTCGAGGAT
>JBOFLR010000623.1:0-14081 GCA_051657965.1 Dermatophilaceae bacterium | reverse complement strand
GTGGTCCCGGCGCCCGAGCGGCTTAGTGCGAGTGCGCCTTTGAGCGTGAGTGGGGCACCCTTGACGTGAAGGTCGAGAACCGCCCGGTGGCCCGCGCCGTCGGGGGCCCACTCGAGGATCTCGACGATGGTCAGTCGCTCGCCGACGAACGAGCGGGCGACGTCGGGAAGACCGGCGGCGGGCAGGTCGCGCTCGGTGCGTACCCGGTGCCCCGTGACCTGCGCGGTGACGTCGACGCGGTAGGTGCCGCCCTCGCTCGTCGCCGCGCACTTGGCGTCCTGGAAGGCAGGATCGACGAGTACCGCGTAGACGGCGTCGGGGTCGGCCTCGAGATCCTCGGTCAGCGTCAGTCGCATTCGACGATCCTCTCACCCGTGGCGCCCGCCGGAACGGTCGACGGCTCACCCTTGGCGCAGCCCGTGCGACACCTGGGCGAGGGCCGAGCTCGAGCCGTCGAGGACGGCGAGCAACCGGTCCCGCCGGCGCCGGAACTGGACGAGCACATGATCGAGCTCGGCCTGCAGGGCATCGGTCAGGATGCTGCGTTCTCGGGCCGTCGCGGCGTCGGCCTCCCCGACGACGCCCCACTGCGGGACGATCCGGCCGTCGCGAACCGCGAGACCCGCGGATGACGCCCGCGCCTCGAGTGCTCGGGCCCGCGCCACGAGGTCGGCGAGGTCGGTGGCGTGCTCCTGGAGCACCCGACCGACACGGTCGAGCTCGGCCGCGGCGCTCGAGGTGGCTGTGGCCAGGGCCGTTCCACGGCGCCGGGTGGCCGCCGACGACGGACCGGGCCAGCCATCGCCGAGGCCCTCCCAGGCGCGGTCCATGGCCGCGGCCCGCGCCGTCATCCGCGCGGCCAGTGCACGCGCTGTCGCGGCACACGACGACATCGACCCGGGGTCGCCGGGGACGACGCTCATCGGTCGGCCCGCGAGCCGATGTCCAGGTGGTGCTCGGCGGCAGCGGCAACAGCGGAGCCGGTAGCGCTCGGTCCGGCCGCATGGCGGGCCAGGACGGGCGCGAGGTCGTCGACCGTCTCGCCGATGGCGCGCAAGGTGTCGGCCACCTGGTCGACCCAGTCGTCGAGCACACGCTGCAGCACCGGCTCGCCGGTGACGACGAGACAGGAGAGGATGTCGTCCTCGCCTGCGGCCGCCACCTCGCGCAGCGACTGGAGGTGGGCGAGGGCCGCACTGGCCTGCGCCGGGTCGGGACCGAGGGTCACCGCTCCATGCTAGGCGCGCCACGTCATCCGCCCGCGGGGTTACCCACAGCCGGAACGGTCGCCCGCTGTGGGCGCCATCCGACGTCGCCCGTCGTGGGCACCACCCGACGTCGCCCGTCGTGGGCACCACCCGACGTCGCCCGTCGTAGGCGCCCGCCCGACATCGGCGATGCCACCAGGCGCGGGGACGGACGTCGTCAGCCGTTCTCGGCGGCCCAACCGGCGGCGACGTTGGTCGTGTTCAGCAGGTTGTGGAGGACGACGCCGGGCCAGATGCTCCCGGTGGCGGCGCGCACCCAGCCCAGCCCGGCACCGAGCACCGCGGTCTGGACGATCGCCGCCGGCTCGACCACCAGCTCACCGTCGCGGACCAGGAGGCCGTGGACGAGCCCGAAGTGGATCGTCGTCACGATGAAGGCCCACGACAGGTCGGCACCCAGGACACGGCGCCGCCCTGGGAGCGCCAGGAGCAGCAACCCCCAGACGACGCCACGGAAGAACAGCTCCTCCTCGATGCCGGGCATCGTCGCCTGAAAGGCGAACGCCTCGCCGAACGACTCGCGGTCGGCCGGGGCGGAGGCGGCCCCCACCGCGTTCAGCGCGAGCAGGGCGGCAGCGAAGACGACGACCGGCCCCCATCGGCTCGGCCGAGGTGCGACCAACCCACTCGCCGACCGCGGCAGCCGTCCCCAGGTCAGACCGAGGACCAGCAGTGCCGTGGTCGCGAGCAGCTTGCCCTGCCAGTTGTACTCGAGATCGGCGAGCGGCCCCAACCGCGGGAGCGTGAGCAGCACTCCTTCGACGAGCACCAGGCCGAGCGCCGCGGCGAGCGGCCAAGCCCGGCGTTCGCTCCGGCGCCCGCCAGGCGTCGTCCACCACGCCACGGCGATCAGGGGGGCGAGCACGACGGCGTGCAGCAGGGCGGTCTGGACCGCGTCGATCGGGGTCATCGGGTGTCCTCCTCGGGTCGCGGCGAGGCTAGATGGCAGGCTCCCGAGCATGGAACTACTCGACCTCGCAAGCTCGACGGTTGCCGTCCTCTCACAGCCGGCCCAGGTTGACGCGGTGTGCTCTCGGACCGATCTGGAGATCCTGGCGGCGTTCCGTCACGGCCCCCGCACCGTCACTGTCGCGGCGCGGGAGCATGCATTCGAACCGGACCGCTTCCGGCACCGGGTGAGGCGGATGCAGCGGCTCGGTCTCCTGGTGCTGGACCGCACCCAACGGCGGGCCGGCCGGGCCATGCCGGTGTTCCGGCTCGTCGCCGACGAGTTCTACGTGCCTTTCCGCCACCTCGACGTCGAGCGCCACGTGTTCGGGAACGTCCGGGAGTGGACCGAGACGATGCTCGGCAACGCCTCACATGTCGCCGCCAGGTCGGCGACGGAGCTCGGGATGTCGGGCATGCGCGTCGCGTGGG
Source organism: Dermatophilaceae bacterium (assembly GCA_051657965.1). GTDB lineage: Bacteria > Actinomycetota > Actinomycetes > Actinomycetales > Dermatophilaceae > JBOFLG01. Next base: position 11,433 of record JBOFLR010000623.1, on the reverse strand, counting down.
TCGACGGCATCGGCTTCCGCCGCGGGACCGCGGCGGGGCCGGGATCGTGGTGGGAATCCTCCACAGCGCCCGGGCCGGCCCTCGTCCTTCGGTGGGCGTCGCTCCGGCTGGCGCCAGCGGAGGCCTGCGCCCTGCGCGACGACCTCGTCGCCCTGCTGTCGGAGTATGCGCGTCGTCAGTCGGCCGACGGCGAGGAGCATGTGCTCGGCCTCGGTCTCGCCCCCGCCGTCGAGAGCAGGCCGGCCGGCGCCAGGTGACCGAGGTCGCCTCGCACCGTGGGCGACGAACGAGGTGGATGACGCTGACGGCCGGATGACGCCCGAGCCGCTCCCGGCGTCATCCGACCGGTGCCGGAGTGGATATGGTCGGACGCGGACACGACGGGGTGTCCCACCGCTCCAGGGTGAGCCGCGACGAAGGAGTGCCACCGCAGCATGTCGACCACGCTCGTCCCCACCCGAGACGCCGTTCTCGCGGACATCGCCGAGATGTTCGACGGCCTGGTGCCCGGCGGTGAGTGGCCGCACTTCGTGGCGCGGTACTTCCGGCACGTGCCGCTCGACGAGCTGACCGCCCGAGGAGCCGGGGTGTCGGCCTGCATCGCGAGGAGCCACCTCGAGCTCGCCCGGCAGCGCCAGGCCGGGACCACGAAAGTCCGCGTGTTCAACCCCTCCAGCGAGACCGACGGCTGGAGCAGTGCACGCACCGCCATCCAGGTCGTCACCGACGACATGCCGTTCCTCGTCGACTCCGTCACCGGTGCGCTCGTGCAGCGCGGTGTCGACATCCATCTCATCGTCCACCCGCAGCTGGTCGTGTCGCGGGACGCGCTCGGGCGGCTGGAGCGGGTCGACCCGGTCGACGTCACCGCCGGCTTCCGAGGAGCGAGCGTCGGGCAGCTCGCCGAGTCGTGGATGTTCGTGTCGGTCGACCGGGAGAGCGAGGCGCAGCGGCGCGCCGAGATCGAGGCGTGCGTCCGCGAGGTCCTCGACGACGTGCGGTCTGCGGTCGAGGACTGGCCGAAGATGCGCAGCCGGTGCCTCATGCTGGCGGCCGAGCTCGAGGGCGAGCCACCGGCGAGCGTCACCGCGGACCAGATCGAGCTCGCGGTCCGCTTCCTGCGCTGGATGGCCGAGGACCACTTCACCTTCCTCGGCTACCGCGACTACGTGCTCGAGCGCACCCCCGACGGCGAGGTGCTCACCGGCGTCACCGGGTCCGGGCTCGGGGTGCTGCGCTTCGACCCGCAGGTCGCCGAGGACCGCCCGAGGCTGACGCCACAGGCATCTGCGAAAGCCCACGAGGCATGGCCGCTCGTGCTCACCAAGGCCAACTCGATCTCGACCGTGCATCGGGTCGCCCACCTCGACTACGTCGGGGTCAAGCAGTACGACGAGTCCGGCGCGGTCGTCGGCGAGCGCCGCTTCCTCGGGCTCTACGCCTCGACGGCCTACACCGAGTCGGTGATGCGGGTCCCGGTCATCGCGGAGAAGGTGCATGCGGTGATCGCCCGGTCCGAGGTGGCGCCGGACAGCCATACCGGCAAGGACCTGCTCGAGGTGTTGGAGTCCTACCCACGCGACGAGCTCTTCCAGGCCGACGTCGACCAGCTGTTCGAGACCGCCATCGCGGTCACCCAGCTGCAGGAGCGGCGACGCACCAAGCTCTTCATCCGCGAGGACGACTTCGGGCGGTTCGCATCGTGCCTGGTCTACCTACCGCGCGACCGGTACAACACGACGGTCCGCACCCGGATGGCCGCCATCCTCGAGCGCACCTTCGGCGGCGAGGATGTCGAGTTCGCCGCCCGGGTGAGCGAATCCGCCCTCGCGCGACTGCAGTTCATCGTGCGCGTGCCGCGCGGCAGGCGCGTCCGCACGCTCAGCCGCGAGGAGCAGGAGGAGCTCGAGCGGCGCCTCGTCGAGGTGAGCCGCACCTGGTCCGACCGGCTCGGCGACGCGCTGCGGGCCGCCCGGGGCGAGGAGGAGGGCGACCGGCTCATCGACCGGTTCGGTCGGGCCTTCCCCACCGCCTACGAGGAGGTCTTCAGCACCACCCAGGGCATCGCCGACATCAGCCATCTCGACCGCCTCGGCCCCGACCGCGGCACGAGCGTGGCCCTCTACCGGCCGGCGGAAGCACCGCCGGAGGTCCGGCGCTTCAAGCTGTTCCGGGTCGACCCGCTCTCGCTCACCGACATCCTCCCGATCTTCTCGCACATGGGGGTCGAGGTCGTCGACGAGCAGCCCTTCGAGGTCGTCCGGGCCGACGGGGTCACGCTGCACGTCTACGACTTCGGCCTGCGCGTCGCCGACCGAGCGGTGTGGGAGGCGTGCTCGCACGACCAGCTGCGCGCGCTGTTCGAGGGTGCCGTCGCCGCGGTGTGGGACGGCCGCGCCGAATCCGACGGGTTCAACCGGCTCGTCCTGGCCGCCCGGCTGACCTGGCGGCAGGTCGTCGTCCTGCGCACGGTCGCCAGGTACCTCCGGCAGACCTGGTCGACCTACTCGCAGGCGTATCTCGAGGACGCGCTCGTCACGCACCCGGCCATCGCTCGCGACCTGGTCGAGCTCTGGGAGACGCGGTTCCACCCGGAGCGGACCGGTACCGAACCGGATGAGGCACGCCCGCGCCCTCGGCCGGATCGGCAGCAGGCCGACACCGACGCATCCGACGCCGTCGACGCCGTCGACGCCGTCGGCGCGGGCGACGGCCGGGCAGCGGCCGAGCAGTCCGTCGCTGACCGCGTCATCGCGGCGCTCGACGACGTGGCCTCGCTCGACCACGACCGCATCGTGCGGGCGTTCCTCGGCGTCATCCGGGCCGGTCTGCGCACCAACTTCTACCAGCGCGGCCGTGACGGCGCCGAGCACCACCCCCATGTCTCCCTCAAGCTCGACCCGCGCGCCGTGCCCGAGCTGCCCGCTCCACGACCGCAGTTCGAGATCTGGGTGTACAGCCCACAGGTCGAGGGAGTGCACCTGCGGTTCGGCCCCGTCGCACGTGGCGGGCTGCGGTGGAGCGACCGGCGCGAGGACTTCCGCACCGAGATCCTCGGACTGGTGAAGGCGCAGCTGGTCAAGAACGCCGTCATCGTGCCCACCGGATCCAAGGGCGGCTTCGTGCCCAAGCAGCTGCCCGACCCGGCTGCCGACCGGGATGCGTGGCTCGAGGAGGGACGGGCGGCGTACCGCACGTTCATCTCGGGGCTGCTCGACATCACCGACAACCGGGTGAGCGGCGCGATCGTCCCCCCGGAACGGGTGGTACGTCACGACGTCGACGACCCGTACCTCGTCGTGGCCGCGGACAAGGGCACGGCGACGTTCTCCGACATCGCCAACGACGTGGCCCGGTCCTACGACTTCTGGCTCGACGACGCGTTCGCGTCGGGCGGATCGGCCGGCTACGACCACAAGGCGATGGGCATCACGGCGCGTGGTGCGTGGGAGTCGGTCACGCGACACTTCCGCGAGATGGGTGTCGACACCCAGCGCGAGGAGTTCACCGTCGTCGGCGTCGGGGACATGAGCGGAGACGTGTTCGGCAACGGCATGCTGCTCTCCCCGTACCTGCGGCTGGTCGCCGCCTTCGACCACCGGCACGTGTTCGTCGACCCCGACCCGGTCGCCGCGACGTCGTTCGCGGAGCGCCGGCGGCTCTTCGAGCTCCCGCGATCGTCGTGGGACGACTACGACCGTTCGCTGATCTCGCCCGGTGGTGGCGTCTTCCCTCGCTCGCAGAAGGCGATTCCCGTCACCCCGCAGATGCGCGACGCGCTCGGCATCCCCGACGAGGTGTCGAGCATGCCGCCCGCCGAGCTCATCCACGCGGTGCTGCTCGCACCGGTCGACCTGCTCTGGAACGGCGGCATCGGCACCTACGTCAAGGCCTCCACGGAGGGCCACGACGCCGTCGGCGATCGGGCGAACGACGGCATCCGGGTCGACGGTCGCGAGCTGCGGGTGCGGGTGGTCGGGGAGGGAGGGAACCTCGGGCTGACCCAGCTGGGCCGCATCGAGGCGGCGTTCGGTGGCGTGCGGGTCAACACCGATGCCATCGACAACTCCGCCGGGGTCGACACCTCCGACCACGAGGTGAACATCAAGATCCTGCTCGGAGAGGTAGTGCGATCCGGTGCCCTCACCACCGCCGACCGCAACGCGCTGCTGGTGTCGATGACCGACGACGTGGCGGCGCACGTGCTCCGCGACAACTACGAGCAGAACGTCCTGCTCGGCAACGCCCGCGCGCAGGAGCACTCGATGCTCACCGTGCACCAGCGGTTCATGCACTGGCTCGAGGAGCGCGGCGACCTGGACCGCGCGCTCGAATTCCTCCCCGGCGACGCCGAGCTCGAGCAGCGCGCACACGCCGGGCTGGGGCTGAAGTCACCCGAATTCTCGGTGCTGGTCGCGTACGCCAAGCTGGCGCTCAAACGTGACGTCCTGGCCAGCAGCATCCCCGACGACCCCTGGTTCTCCGGCACCCTGGCCGAGTACTTCCCGGCCGCCATCCGCGACCGGTACGCCGGCGACCTCGCCGCCCACCCGCTGCGACGCGAGATCGTCACCAACTCCGTCGTCAACTCGATGGTGAACCGTGGCGGCATCACCTTCGCGTTCCGCGCTCTCGAGGAGGCCGGTGCGAGCGCCGAGCAGGTGACCCGGGCCTTCGTCGTGTGCCGCGAGGTGTTCGGCCTGGCCGGCTTCGTGCGCGCGGTCGAAGCACTCGACGACACGGTGCCCACGACCGTCCAGACCGCGCTGTACCTCGAGTTCCGCCGGCTGCTCGACCGAGCGGTCCGGTGGTTCCTCGCCGCCCGGCCGTCCACCCTCGACATCGGGGCCGAGATCGCCCGGTTCCAGGGCGTGGTCGGCACCCTCGCGCCCCGGGTGCCGCAGCTGCTGCGCGGCGAGGAGCAGCAGCGGCTCACCGCACGTGCCACCGACTTCACCGACTCGGGGGTGCCGACCGAGCTGGCGCTGCGGGCCGCCTCGCTGCTCGACCAGTACTCGCTGCTCGACATCGTCGAGATCGCCGCCGACACCGGGCGCGACCCCGGTGACGTCGCACCCCTGTACTACCTGGTGTCCGAGCGCCTCGGTATCGACGCCATGCTCGGCAAGGTCACCCGGCTTCCTCGCGTGGACCGATGGGACGCCCTGGCCCGCGGCGCACTTCGCGACGACCTCTATGCCCTGCTCCATACCCTGACCGAGTCGGTCATCAGTACCGCGACCAGTGCCGGAGCCGGTCCCGAGCCGGAGGCGCACTGGGCCGCCTGGGAGCGGGCCAACGCCGGCTCGCTCGCGCGTGCGTCGTCATCCCTGGCCGAGATCCGTGGCCTGGACACGCCGAACATCGCGGCGTTGTCGGTGGCCCTGCGCACGTTGCGTTCGGTGGTCCGGGCCGGCGCGGCGACCACCTGACCTAGGCTCGCGGTCCGTGAGCACCCTCGCGGAGATGCTGCGGACCACGACCGACCTCACGCCGGCCGAGTCCGAGTGGCTGCACCTGCTCGCCGGTGACTGGCAGCTGATCGCCGACCTGTCCTTCGCCGACCTCGTCCTGTGGGTCCACGGCGACCACGGCGGATGGCGAGCGGTCGCCCACGTGCGGCCCAACACCGGCCCGATGGTCTACTACGACGACATCGTCGGCAGTGTCTCGTCCCGCGCCCGCGCCGGCTGGCTCGACGCGGCCGCGCGCGGCGGACGGACGGCCGCACCACCCGGGCCGACGACCTCGGCCGAGTGGGAGGGCGTCGCTATCCGTGAGGATGCCGTGCCGGTGGTCCACTGCGGCAAGGTCGTCGCAGTCCTCACCCGGCACGCCGACGTCACCGCGTCACGCGCCCCGAGCAGTCTCGAGCGCACCTACCGCGACCTCGCCGACGCGATCCTGCGGATGGTGTCGACCGGCGAGTTCCCGTCGCTCACGGCACCCACCGGTACCCGGCGCGGCGCGCCCCGGGTCGGGGACGGCGTCATCCACCTCGACGAGGGTGGGATGGTCCGCTACGCGAGCCCGAACGCCGTCTCGGCCGTCCACCGCATGGGGCATGTCGGGGACGTCGTCGGGGAGGTGCTCGCCACCGTGGTCGCCGACCTGGCCAGCGCCGGTGGTCACAACGTCGACGAGTCCCTCGCCGTCGTGGTGCTGGGGCGGGCGGCGTGGTGGAGCGAGGTCGAGACCGCGTCGGCGACGGTGACCATGCGCGCCATCCCCTTGACCGACGGCGGGGTCCGCACCGGGGCGATGGTGCTGCTGCGTGACGTCTCCGAGCTGCGGCGCCGCGAGCAGGAGCTGCTCACCAAGGACGCCACCATCCGGGAGATCCACCACCGGGTGAAGAACAACCTGCAGACGGTCGCGGCACTGCTGCGGCTGCAGGCCCGTCGCATCCCCGAGGAGGGCGCGCACTCGGCACTGGAGGAGGCGGTGCGCCGGGTGGCGGCCATCGCTCTGGTCCACGAGGTGCTCAGCCAGGGTTTCGACGAGACGGTCGGCTTCGACGACATCGCCGTCCGCGGCATCCGGGCCGTCGTGGAGGTGGCCAGGCGGGAGCATCGGGTGGAGTCGTCGGTCTCGGGCAGCTTCGGTCGGGTGCGCGCCGAGGACGCCACCCCGCTGGCGATGGTGATCTCCGAGCTCGTGCAGAACGCGGTCGAGCACGGGCTCGCCGACCGGGCCGGACGGGTGGCGGTAGAGGCCCGACGCGAGCCGGGCGACGATGGCGACCTGCTCACCGTGACGGTCACGGATGACGGTGTGGGCCTGCCGGCCGGGTTCCGGCCTGGGCTGGCCGGGCTCGGGACCCGGATCGTCACCTCGTTCGTGTCCGACCTTCGTGGCCGGATCCGATGGGAGAGCCGGTCACCGTCGGGAACGAAGGTGGAGTTCGTCGCCCGGCTCCGCCCGCTCGGAACGGCGCGGTAGGGGCGGCGGCTGGGCTCGGCCACCTGGGCGGGTGCAGCTCGAGCCGGGTACGGCCGGTTCGAGGCCGAGCTGGGGGGGCGATTCGGGCTCAGCCGGCGCGGCGGGCTCGGGCGTTGCGCCGCTTGAGAGCACGACGTTCGTCCTCGCTCATGCCGCCCCAGACCCCGGCGTCCTGCCCGGACTCGATGGCCCACTTGAGGCAGGTGTCGACGACCTCGCACCGTCGGCAGACGGCCTTGGCCTCCTCGATCTGAGCGATCGCCGGGCCGGTGTTCCCGATCGGGAAGAACAGCTCGGGGTCCTCGTCGAGGCAGGCAGCGCGGTCGCGCCAGTCCATGGACAGTGCTCCTTGTCGGGGGCGTTCAGTTGGGTCGAAGGTGCCTGCGGATACGGCGGCGAGAGCTCGCAGGATGCGTCCTTGCAACCAGAATCGACGTCCGACACGCAGACGTCCGTTGGGCAACGATACCTGGAGGTACCCAATCCGGCTAGGTCCTACGCTCATGGCGCAGCTCGTGCCCGTCATCCGATGTCGTGCTGCCGCCCTGCGCCGATGCCAGGGCAACGGACGAGCCGCCCGCACCTGTTCCCGGTGGCGGCGGAGTGGGGCGGCGGGTACCACGGGCGGTGTCCGGGTGTGCGGTCGCACTACGCTCCGACTCGTGCCCGACCAGCCACCACGCAGCGCTCGACCGCACGGTGTGCCGCCGCCGCGTCGGCGGATGCGTCGTCTCCCCGCGGTCGTGTGCGGCCTGCACGCGGCGGTGCTCGGCGGTCTCGGGCTCGTCGGCCTCGGCGAGGTCGTCGTCGGCGCGAGTGTCGCCCGGGCTCGGGTTGCGCCGCCCAGCGTGCTCGCGCTGCTCGCGGCGGTGGCGCTTGCCGTGATGGCACGAGGCTGGCTCGTGGGTTCGGGCTGGCAGCGCGCCCCGACGATCGTGTGGGGGCTGGTTCTCGTCCCTGTCGGCATCGGGCTCTCCCAGGGCGGCGACCGTACCGTCGGAGGCAGCGTGGTCCTGGCCGCCGTGGTGACCGTGGCTGCCGCCGTGGCGGCTGGTCCGCCGGCTGACGCGGACGGACCGGCCGAGGCGCACGGAAGCGGCGAGGGAGCGCCACGTCGGCCCGCCGGCTGACCGACGACCGGCGTGCCGGCGGTCACGCCGGGGCGAGGTCGCCATCGTCGACCAGTCGGCTGTCGTGAGCGGTTCGGCTTCGGCCAGGAGCCCCGGCTGCGTCCGACGCCACCGCGTCCGCCATCACCTGCACCTCGGTCACGGCCCCGGCGTGGGTGAGGACGCCACGACCGACACCGTCGGCCGAGACACGCACCCGCCGGATGCCGAGCAGTTCGCCGTCACCCGGACGTGGACGAAGGAGGATGCCGGCCCGGTGTCGTGCCAGCTCCACGTCGAGCCCGCGGAACCGGGTGGGCAGGCCGACCGATGAGGTGACCGCGACGAGCCCGCCGCCGTCACGACCGACGAGGTCGGCGATCTCCTGCAGAACCGGCAGCACGGGGGCGTCGTCGAGCCGGTCGGTGTCGTCGACCAGGACGAGGAGGTCGGCGTGCTGCCGCCGCCGGGCGACCAGCCGGTCGGTGTCGGCTGGACCGAGGACGTCGACGGCTGGACCGAGGACGTCGACGGCTGGACCGAGGACGTCGTCGGCGCCGTCGTTCCAGTCGGCCGGAGTCGGCGAGACGACGACGGTGGGCACGGAGGACCGCCGTGCCGACGTGGCGAGTACCCGGAGCAGGGTGCTGCGGCCCGATCCCGGCGGTCCCGTGACGAGCAGCCGTCGTCCGTGCAGCTCCGGGTGCCACGCGACTCTCGCTGCGAGAGGACCACCGACTCCGATCAGCAGACCGGTGCCGTCGTCATCCGGGATCTCGTGACGCTGCACGGTCGCGGGCAGGTGCCGAAACCGCCACGGACGTCCCGCCGCGGGCACCGACGGCACACCGACCGGGCCGGTGGTCCCGTCGAGTGCGTGGACGACCACCTGCGCCTCGCGCGCATCGGCGACGCGCACCGCTCGCCCGGGCGGCGGCCGTCGCGGCACCGCGGCGGCCGGCACGCCTGCAACGGCAGCGTCGAGCGGGTCGACCTCGCCGAGCAGGTAGCTGTCACCACCCAGTGCGGACCAGCGCGGCCCGAGGAGCGCGCGCCCACCGGACACCGCACCCGTGACACCGACCGCTCTGCCGTCGCGGAGCACGGCGAGGAGCGCGTCCGTGACCGTGAGCGGCGCCGACGGGTCGTCGTGCTCGACGAGCGACTCCCAGCCGTCGACGACGACGAGGACGGATGGCGCGGTTGACGCGGAGGGTGCGTCGCCGGCCGCGGCGAGGTCGAGCCGGCGCGCGACCTCCTCGCCGAGGTGGGTGACGAGCGCCTCGACCGCTGCCCGATCGCCGGGCCGCGCGAGAGTGCCGACGTGGTCCAGCGCTCGGAGGTCGGCGAGCGCACCGGAGCCGTCGACCACGTGGACGTGCAACTCGTCTGCCGGGACGGTGGAGGCGCCTGCCAGCACCACGGCTCGGAGGGCGGTCGACCGGCCGGAGCGAGGCCGTCCGACGAAGCGCCAGAGGTCGCACGCACCCCAGTCGACCGGCATGACGCGCTGACGGTCGGGTTCGTCGACGACGGCGACGGTGCGCCGGCCGGCGCAGAGATCACCGGGACGGAGCAGGCCCGGCAACGGAGGCAACCAGGGCGGGTGCGCGGTACGCCCGGGCCGCCGGCGGTGCGCCTCGGCGACGACGGCCACGACCGCCGCCGTCTCGGCGGCTCGGTCGTGGGTGACATCGGCCGTCGGCGCCGGTTCGCCGTGGGTGCACACGGTGAGGAACTCGGCCCGTACGCCGTCGCCACGGGTGACCAGCGCCGCCTGGAACTCGACCAGCCGGCCGTCGGAGCCGCGGGCGACGGCTCGTCCGGGCGTCTCGGCGGGGAGCGCAGCCGCTGCCGGGTCGTCGACCACGTCGACCGAGTCCGAGCGGTCGCGTACCCGGAAGGCGACCCGGAGGTCGACGTTGGCCTGGATCTCCGGGGTGATGGTGCCGGCCGGCCGCTGCGTCGCGAGCACGAGGTGGATGCCGAGCGAACGGCCTTGGGCCGCCAGCCGCACCAACCCGCTGACGAAGTCGGGGAGCTCGTCGACGAGCGCCCGGAGCTCATCGACGACCACCACCAGCCGGGGCAGCGGGTCGTCGTCGGCGGTACGGCGCCGCCGGTAGTCGTCGAGGTCGCCGGCACCTCTCGTGGCGAGGATCCGCTCGCGGCGACGCAGCTCGGCTCCCAGGCTCGCCAGGGCGCGGTCGACGAGGTGCTCGTCGAGGTCGGTGACGAGACCCACCACCTGGGGGAGTCCGGCGCACGGCCCGAAAGCCGCCCCGCCCTTGAAGTCGACGAGGACGAGCGCGAGCTCATCGGGCGGGCTCGACACCGCCAGGCCGGTGACGAGCGTCCGGAGGAACTCGGACTTGCCCGACCCGGTGGTGCCGCCGACCAGCACGTGTGGCCCGTCACGACGCAGGTCGAGGACGAACGGCGCCGACGACGTCGCCCCGACCACGGCGACCGGCCCACGAGTGGCCGCGTCCGCCCATCGGCCGATCACGGCATCCGCGGTGAGGATGCCGAGTCCGTGCACCTCGGCGAGACCCACCGTGCTCGGTGGCTCGAGCCGGTCGGTCGACCCGGCGGCGGGCCGGACCGGCGCCAGTGCACGGGAGAGCCGGTCGGGCCACCAGTCGCCGACCACGTCGGCGACCAGCACGGTCTCGCGCCCGTCGACCACGAGCCGGGAGCGGCCGTCGACATCGGCCGCGAGCACCGCATCCACGCCGGGCGGGAGGTGATCGACGGAGCGTGCGGTCAGGATGACCATCGCCCCTCGAGCCCGCGCCGCACCGATGACGGCGACCGGGTCGGCGACCGCGCCGTCGGTGACCACGACCATCTCGTGACGACCGCGGCCGGTGTGCGGCAGCCGTTCGACCCAGCCTCCGTCGACGCGACCGGGCGCGTCGACCCGAAGGCGCCCGGGCGGCATCCGGGTGACCAGCTGGCCGATGCAGTGGGCGACGACGCCGTCGGTGTATCCGCGCGGGCCCACCACGCCGAGCACCGGGGTCTCGGCGAGGTCGACGACGACCGGGACGCCGGATGCCGTGCAGTGCGTGCTCTCGCCGGCCTCGACCCACCTGGTACGCGCGGGCACGTCACCGAGACCGAGCCGCACGCTGAGGTCGCCACCGGACCACAACCCGGCGAGCCGGTGCTCCGCACGCTGCAGGGTGGCATGCGCGTCGGGATGCGCGACGTGCCGCTGACGGCACTCCTCGGCGAGCGCGAGCCGGAGCCGGTCGCGGGCGCAGCCGACGGCGGTCGCGTACTCGTCGAGTGCGCGGCGGTGGGACCGCCGCGCACTCCCGCGGTCGCCGCGCGCAGAGCCGAGGAGCACCCCCGGCCCCCGAGCCGCGCACGCGCG
>JBOFLR010000622.1:0-3053 GCA_051657965.1 Dermatophilaceae bacterium | reverse complement strand
CTGACGGAGCGACAGCCGGGCGGCGGTGCGCTGCTCGCGCAGGTACTCGCCGAGGGTGCTGCTCAGGTCGTTCAGCGGGTTCTTGCTCACGAGACCATTGTGCTTGCTCTGGTTAGCAGAATGCAAACTGGAGCAAGCGCGAACCGGCTCACAGGGTCTACGACGGCCGATCGCTCGGCCACGATGGCCGACCGTTCACTCGAGGCGTTGCCGCGCTCACTCGGGGGTGGTCGCGCCCACTCGGGGGTGGTCGCGCTCGCTCAAGCAGTTGTGGCGGTCGTTCGAGCAGTTGCCGCGTCACTCGAGGGTTGCCGCGCCTACTCGACGGGATGCCGCGCCTACTCGAGGGGTTGCCGCGCGGTCAGGGTGCTATGTCGCCATGACTTGGCGGGATGCTCCGGATTCCGCGGGCTGGGGTCAGGGAGAACGGTGGGGGTGGGGGCGGCGGTCCTTGACGGCGAGGAGGGCGCGGGCGTCATCCGTCGTGAGCGGCGGGCGCTGGAGCAGGGTGGCCAGCTCGGCGGCGCGGGCGACGAGCTCGTCGTTGTGCTGCACCACCTGCCCGCGACGGAACACGACGTTGTCCTCCATGCCGACTCGCAGGTGTCCGCCCGCCGACAGCGCCGCTGCCATGACCGGAAGGTGCCCGCGACCGATGCCCGTCGCCGACCACGACGTCACCTCGGCGGGCAGCATCGCGACCCCGGCCATCAGCGCCGCGGTGGTGGCCGGCATCCCGCCGGGAACCCCGGTGACGAAGTCGACGTGCACCCGACCGCCGAAGGGCAGGCCGTGGGTGTCGAGCAGCCGCCGCAGCGCATGCACGTGGCCGAGGTCGAACAGCTCGAACTCGGGCACCACCTCGCGCTGCTGGGCCTGCACGTACAGCTCGCTCATGAACGGCCAGGGGTTGAGGAACACGTCGTCGCCGAAGTTCGTGGTGCCGCAGGTGAGCGAGCAGGAGTCGGGCTCGGCGTCGAGCACGGTGAGCCGGGTGTCGAGCGGGTCGTGCACCGAGCCGCCGGTGGAGAGCTGCACGACCACGTCGGTGGCCTCCCGCACCGCGTCGACGGCGGCCGTGAGCAGCACGGGGTCGAGCGTCGGCCGGTGATCGGCGTCGCGGATGTGCAGGTGGATGACGCTCGCGCCGGCGGCCTCGCAGCGCCGGGCGGTCTCGACCAGCTCGTCGACGGTGGTCGGCAGCTGAGGGACGTCGGCCTTGGCGAGCTCGGCGCCGGTCGGCGCGACGGTGATGAGCGTTCCGGCGGTGACCGGGCGGGACGGTGCGGCGGTCGCGGCGGCGGCGGTCGTCATCCGGTCATCCTGTCAGCCAGGTCCTGGTCGGCGCCGACGGCGGACCCACGACGCCGTGCAGGCTCTCGGTGCGTAGTCGCGTCTGCGAGACTTGTCCGCACGGAAAAGGCGCGCTGCACGGACCATTCGTCCGACGTCGTGCGGCCAGCCCGGACCTTGTCCACGCCGAAAGGGAGTGCGCGTGCGGATCACCCGTCTGACGCTGCGGAACTGGCGGTCGTTCAAGACGCTGGACATTCCCGTCGGGCAGCGACTGGTCATCGTCGGGCCGAACGCCTCGGGAAAGTCGAACGTGCTGGATGCGATCCGGTTCCTTCGTGACCTGGCCACTCCCGGCGGTGGTCTGCAGGACGCCCTCAGGCGCCGAGGCGGACTGAGCCGGGTGCGAAGCCTGTTTGCCCGCAACCACTTCCACGGCTGGGTGGGGATCGAGGTCGCACTAGGAGACGACGACGGCGAGACATGGCACTACGAGCTCGCCTTCAAGAGCGAGAAGGCCGGTCATCACCGTCCGGTCGTCGCCCTGGAACGGGTGACCCGCGGCGACGAGGTCGTGCTCGACCGGCCGAGCAGCGAGGACGAGGACGATCCGGAGCGGCTGACTCAGACCGCGTTGGAGCAGATCTCGGAGAACAAGGAGTTCCGCGAGATCGCCGAGTTCCTCGCCGGGACGCGCTATCTGCACCTGGTGCCGCAGGTGATCCGGGACAGCTCACGTGCGGGAGACGACTCGGACGACCCGTTCGGGGGCGACTTCATCGCCCGGATGAACCAGGTCCAGGAGCGGACCCGAAATGCGTGGCTACGCCGCGTCACGGAAGCGCTGCGTTTGGCCGTGCCGCAGTTCTCGTCCCTGGACGTGGCGGTCGACGCCAGCGGCCGGCCGCACCTGGAGGCCCGGTACACCAACTGGCGCAAGAACGACGCCCGCCAGGACGAGCGCGACCTGAGCGACGGCACGCTCCGGCTCATCGGGCTGCTCTGGTCGCTGGTCGAGGTCGGTGGGCGAGGCGCGCCAGTGCTTCTCGAGGAACCCGAACTGTCGCTGCACCCGGCAGTGGTCCGCCACCTGCCGTCGGTGATGGCCCGCGCCCAGCGAGCCAACGGCGCCCAGGTCATCCTCACCACCCACAGCCCGGAGCTGCTGGCCGACGAGGGCGTGCGAGCCGACGAGGTGCTCGTGCTCACTCCGAGCACCGACGGCACCGTCGGCCAGATCCTCGACCAGGACGACACCGCCGCGCAGCTGATGGCCAGCGGCCTGACTGCGGCAGAGGTGGCGCTGCCGCGCACCGAGCCGGCAGGGGTCGCCGGTCTTCCCGCCGTCGCGCTGGTCACCCGCTGACGTGCGAACAGTTGGGGTGATGGTCGAAGGTCTCGTCGATCGGGTCGTTGTCGAGCGGTTGCTCGCTGCCCGGTCGATCAACGTCGATCCGGCCCGGGTGCTCGTCACCGGCGGCAAGAGCAGTTTCGACGCCAAGATCGGCAACATCAACCGGGCCGCTCGACATGGTGAGTGGTTCGCGCTTCGCGACGCCGACCACGACGGCGGCGGGTGCCCGGTCGCCGTACGACGCGGTCTGCTCACCGAACGTCAAGAGCAAGCCATGTGCTGCCGACTGGCGATTCGCACCGTGGAGTCCTGGTTGCTGGCCGACCAGGAAAGCTTCGCCGGGCATTTCCATGTATCCCGCGCTCGCCTCCCGCTGTCTCCCGAGCAGGAGCGTGATCCGAAAGCA
>JBOFLR010000621.1:0-3201 GCA_051657965.1 Dermatophilaceae bacterium | reverse complement strand
CCGAGGCACCGCCGTCGGGCCTCGGCCTCGGCGAACAGGGACGCTCGCGGCATCCGGGCTAGAGGCCGACCGTGACGCGGATGACGAGCGGCACGGTGACGATCGCCAGCACGGTCTGGATGCCGGTGATCGACGCCATCAGCCGGGTGTCACCACCCATCCGGCCGGCCAGCACGAAGGCGCTCGGTGCGGACGGCAGCGCGCAGACGATGACCACGGCGCCGAGTACGGCACCGGTGGCGCCGAGTGCTGCGGCGATGCCGGCCGCGGCGAGGGGCAGCACCGCGAGCTTGACGACGGTCACGACGCCGATGTCGAGGGCGTCCCGCACTCGCACCCGGAACGTCAGCGCGGCACCGGCCACCAAGGTGCCGCAGGCGACGGCGGGAGCGGCGAGCTGCCCGAGCCAGGCGGCCACCGGTCCGGGCAGGTCGACCGCAAGGAGGTTGAGCGCAAGTCCGGTGCCGCACCCCTGGAGGAACGGGTTGGTCAGCAGCTCGCGCCACAGCCGGAGCCGCGGCCGTCCGGGCTCGCCGTCGCCGTACCTGGCCAGCGCCACCACCGAGACGAAATTGACCAGCGGCACCATGATCGCCGACGCGAGCGCGAAGGCGGCCACGCCGTCGTCGCCGTAGAGCGCCGACGCCAGGAGCAGCCCGATGTACGTGTTGAGCCGGATGCTGCCCTGGAGCAGCGAGGTCACCCGGGGGCCGTCGGCACCGATGGCGCGCCAGACGCCGACCACGACCGCCGTGACGACGAGCACGGGCGTGACGAGGCTGACCAGCAGCGGGCCGGCCGGCACGGCGTCGAGGTCGGTGGCGGCGATCGCCCCGACGAACAGCGCCGGGGTGAACAGCCGGTAGCCGAGCCACTCCACACCTCGCCACACCGCCGGATCGGGCAGGAAGCGGCGGCGGAGCACCCAGCCCAGGCCGAGCAGCATCACGACCGGCACGACGGCATCGAGAACCACGCTCACCCGGCCACCGTGCTGCAATGCTTTTGTGCAGTTCAACCATGACAACATGACCGGGGTCCACCTGTCGGCGGCGCTCGTCAACCACCTCGGCGAGGCCCGGTGGACCACGGCCGGCATGGAGTCGCTGCTCCGCGCGAACTCGATCCGCCGGCCTGAGGTGTCGGCGAGCACCGTGGCGGCGCTGCGGCGGTGGGCCGGCCGGCTGCGGACCGTCTTCGAGGCTCCCGACATCGAGGGCCGGTGCCGCGCGGTCAACGCGCTGCTCGCCGACGGCACCGCCGGCGTCTACATCACCACGCACGGCGCGGCACGGCCGCATCTGCACTTCACCGCCGACGAGGATGACGTGCTCAGCCGTGTTCGCGCCGTCACCTCCGGCGGGCTCGCCGTCTTCTCGGTCGAGTCCGCCGGGCAGCGCCTCGGCGTATGCGCGCGGCCCGGCTGCGGCACCGTGTTCGTCGACACCAGCCGGGCCGGGCGACGCCGATACTGCAGCCCGCGCTGCGGCAACACCGATGCCGTGCACCGGATGCGGCGGGCTCGTACCGACGCTGCGGCCCGGGCCGCAGCGTCCCGATGAGCCAGTTGGTCGTCATCCAGGGCGAGGTCGGCCGCCCTGTCCGGACTCGGCGGCGTCACGCGCCCCGCCGAGTGCGTCCGTGGAGTCGGTCGGACCGCACCCCCGCGCGTACTCCTCGAGAACAGTGCGGCCGTCGGTATCCTCGGACGCCCACGGGTCGTGGCAGCCGTGAGCGAGCACCAGCTTGCGCGCGACCCGGCCCAGTGACGCAACGTCGGTCGCGGTGAGGTGATGGCCGAACGCCTCGCGCAGAGCCCGCTCGAACGCCGGCACGGCCCGCCGCAGTACCTGCCGCCCACGCGGTGTCAGCACGGCCAATGTGACGCGCCGGTTGTCAGGAGGGATCTCCCGGCGCAACAGCCCGCCGTCCTCCAGCTTGGCCACCAGCCGGGTGATCCCGCTCTTCGACAGCACCAGCCGGCTCGCGAGTGCACCCATCCGGAGGCGCCCTCCGGCGGCGAGCGCGACGACGAGTACCTCGTGCTCGGCCAGCGTGATACCCGCGCGCTCGCGGATCGCGGCATCCAATCGGGACTCGATGACCTGATGCGCGCGCAGCATCGCCGTCCACGCCATCACCTGGTCGCGTACCGGTGGCTCCATCCGGTCATCCTACCCGAACAGTTGACACATGAACTTTCTCGGTCTACGTTCATCGAGAAAGTACGCATGTGAACATTTGAGGAGCGTAGAGATGTATCGAGTGACCGAAATGGGGTACCGAGGTCCCGAACTGGTGGTCGTCGTGGGCTGGCCGATGCCGCAGCCGTACACCGGCGACATCGCGGAGCGGTGCACGACCGCAAAGGTGCTCATCAGGCTCGGTGCCACGAGCGGCGGTGCGGCATGACCGCCGGCGAGATGTCCGGGCGGACCGTCCTGATCACGGGCAGCAGCGGCGGGATCGGCTGGCACACCGCCAGTGGGCTCGCCGAACTGGGCGCCCGGGTGCTTGTCAACGGCCGCGATGACGCCCGCCTGGATGCCGCGGTGGCCCGCCTGCGCGAGGCCGGCCACCGTGCTGAACCGGTCCTCGGCGACGTGTCCACCGCCGCCGGAGTAGCCGCGCTGGCGGCGGAGGTGCGCCGGCTGACCCCGACACTCGACGTGCTGGTCAACAACGCCGGCGTCCTCAGCCCGACCCGGCGCGTGACCTCGGACGGCGTCGAGGTGCACTTCGCGGTCAACGTCGTCGCGCCGTGGCTGCTCACCCGCGAGCTTCTCCCGCTGTTGCGCGCGGCGGCGCCGTCCCGGGTGGTCAACGTCACCGGCGGAGTGCCGCGACCGCTGCGAAAGCCGCGCACGCGCGATCTCCAGGCCGTGCAGGGCGCCCCGGCGTTGATCACCTACTCGCGCTCGAAGGCAGCCCTCGAGGCGATCTCGCTCGAGCTGGCCGAGGACCCCGACGGTGCCGGCGTCCAGATCGTCGTCGTCGAACCGGGTGGCGCGACGACATCGATGACGCAAGGCATGACACCGGCGACCGTGCCGGCCGTCGTGCGACCGCTCTGGCCGCTGTTCAGCCGCATGCAGCGGCCGGATGACGGTCGCAGCGCGGCCAAAGCGGCCCGGTCGAGCATCCAGGCTGCGAGCGGCGACTACATCGGCCCTGGCGGGCCGGTGTACCTCGACGCCCAGG
>JBOFLR010000620.1:0-5143 GCA_051657965.1 Dermatophilaceae bacterium | reverse complement strand
CGTACTACGTCAAGCAGGGCTACTCGATGCTGAGGTACGGCGTCGAGATGCGCGTGCTGGAGTCGCTGCAGAGACCGGACGAGGCGTTCGTCGGCGGCGAGCCGGACGTGTTCTCGAGCACCGACGGTGACTTCGTCGTACACCCTCCGGTCGGCAAGTGGGTGATCGCGTTCGGGCAGTGGGTGTTCGGGGCCGACTCCGGCGTGGGCTGGCGGTTCTCGGTGGCGCTGCTCGGCACCCTGTCGATCCTCGTGGTCGGGCGGGTCGGGCGGCGGCTGTTCGGGTCGACCGCGTTGGGCTGTGTCGCCGCGTTCCTCCTCGCGTTCGAGGGGTCGCACTTCGTGATGTCGCGCACCGGCATCCTCGACACGATCGTCATGTTCTTCGCGCTCTGCGCGTTCGCGGCGCTGCTCGTCGACCGGGACCGGAGCCGGGAGCTGCTGGCGCGGCGGGTCGGGTCGCTGCCGGCCGGCACCTGGCCGGAAGGGATGGGGCCGTGGCTCGGCTGGCGGCCCTGGCGCTGGGTGGCCGGTGTGTCGCTCGGCCTGTGCGCCGGCACCAAGTGGTCGGGCCTGTTCTTCCTCGCGGCCTTCGGGCTGATGACGGTCTGGTGGGACATGGGCGCCCGCCGGGCCGCCGGGGTGCGGCGGTGGGCCCGAGGGGCGCTGCTGCTCGACGGGCCGTTCGCCGCGGTGGCGATGGTGGGGTCGGCGGCGGTCGCGTACACGGCATCGTGGGCCGGGTGGTTCCTCGGCGACATCGGCTACCACCGGCAGTGGCACTCGTTCAACCCCGGACAGGGCGTGCAGTGGCTACCACCGGCGCTGCGCAACTGGGTGAGGTATCACCAGGACGCGTACGGGTTCCACACCACGCTGACGACGTCGCACCCGTACCAGTCCGACGCGTGGACCTGGATGTTCCAGACCCGCCCCACCTCGTTCTTCTACGAGACACCGCCACCGGGCACCGGCGGCTGCGGCGCGGCGGAGCAGTGCTCGCAAGCGGTCAACCCGATCGGCACCCTGACGGTCTGGTGGGTCGGCATCGCCGCCCTCGGGGTGGTGCTCTGGTGGTGGCTGCGCCGCCGCGACTGGCGAGCCGGTGCCATCGCCGCGGGGTTCGTCGGCGGCTGGCTGCCGTGGTTCGCCTACTCCGACCGCACCATCTACACGTTCTACGCCGTGGCGTTCGAGCCGTACGTCGTGCTGGCCATCGCGTTCGTCATCGGCCTGTGGGTCGGACGGCGCGAGGACGACCCCGGGCGGTGGCGCTGGCGCTGGTGGGTGGTCGGGGGGTACCTGCTGCTGACCCTGGCGATGTTCGCCTTCTTCTGGCCGGTCTACACCGCCGAGGTCATCCCGTACGACCAGTGGCGCTGGCGGATGTGGCTGCCCTCCTGGATCTGAGCGCCGGTCATGCCGGACCGTCGTCGCCGAGAGCGTGCGCGACGGCGTCCTTGTCGTCGAGATCGATCCTGGCGCCGAGATCGGCTGCGACCCAAGTGAACTCGGCCGAGGATTCGGTTTCCTCGGTCGCGCGCATGCGTGAGATGCTATCCGAGCTCGCATCCGATGCGTGGCCGCCGCCCGGCGGTTCGGCAGGTCAGCAAGCAGCCGTCATTCGGTGCAGGCCGGCTCGCGGTTACCCGACCGTTCGGCGACGAGCGCGTACTTGCGCACGCGGCGCTCACCCAGCCACCGGCTCCAGAGGCGGTGGCCGGTGACGAGCCGGCCGACCGCCTCCCGCTCCCCGGCATCACGGATGCCGGCCGTGGCGCGTTCGTAGGCATCGGCGAGCGCGTCGGCGCTGCGCCGATGGGAGCCGGTCCACTCCCGTTGCCAGCGGACCTCGAGGCCGACCCCGGCCAGTGCCTCCACCAGTTCGTCCAGCGGGATCGGCCACACCGTGTGCGACCCGGGCATGGCCGCCACCTCGTCCGAGCCCAAGGGGGGACCGGCCTCGACGGTGAGCGCGAAGCGGCCACCCGGCGGCAGGGCCGCCGCTACGGCCTGAAGCAGCGGACCCTTGTCAGGGAAGGCGAGCAGGGTCTCGAGCAGCAGGACGACGTCGGCCCGGCCCGGCGGGAGCGGGGGTACGCGGCCGGCCGAGATGCGGCACGACACGCCCTGCGCCCGCGCCCGCCGGAGCGCGCTCGTGACAGCCGACGGCCGCTCGTCCACCCCCCGATAGGCGCACCCGAGCCGGGCGGCCAGGAGGAGCCCGGGTCCTGCCGTGCCGCAGCACAGGTCGAGCACCTCGACGCCAGGACCGATACCCGCCGCGCGCCCGAGCGCGAGGATCTCCGAACGGGTGACGAAGCTCTCCTGGCCCACGAACTCCTCGCCGAAAGCGGTCGCCCGCGACCGCCGCAGCACCGCCTCGAACGCCACTCCCTCGGCCCGGTCGCCGTCGGTGCGCACCGCGTTCTCAGGGCTCGTCGCGCCGATGTCGGGCACGATCGCGTGGCTCTCGGGCGTCATCGCGTCGCCGCGGTGCTGAACGCGGAGAGGAAGCGGTCGCGCACGCTCGCCATGGGCCAGACCGGGGCGTCGGCATCCGGTCGGAGGCCCGACTGCCACCCCCAGGTCGACACCTTCTCCAGGACAGCTGGGTCACCGGCGAGCAGGGTCACCGGCACGTCCCGGCCGGCGTCGAACCCACTGACGATCGTCGAGGGCTGATGGTCGCCGAGCATGAGGACCACGAGGTCGTCGTCACGGTGCCGCTCGACGAAGGACAGGACGCTCGTGAGCGAGTAGGCGATGGATGTGCGGTACGCAGCGGGCACGTCGGTGCGGTCGCGGAGCAGCTCGGCCGCCGTCGTCGCGCCGGCCCGGATGCCGTGGAACACCGAGCCGTCCCCGAGGGCGGTGGGGTCGACGGTGGTCGGCAGCGGCGCCCACGGCCCGTGGCTCGAGGTGAGCTCGACCGTGGCCATGACCGGCGGACGGTTCGCCCGGCTCAGCTCGAGCCGGTCCATTGCCGCCAGGGCGTACTGGTCGGGCATCGTCGAGAACCCGAACGCCGGGCCGGCGTAGCCGAGGTCCGAGCGGCCGTACATCGCGTCGAGGTCGTAGAAGGCCCGCCCCTCCGGCCACGAGCCCGAGGTGGCCGGGAGCACGCCTGCGGTGCGCCATCCGGCCCGGGCGAACGCCGAACTGAGAGTGGTGCGTTCGCTGCGGAGGAGGCGCTCGTAGCGATGCTGGTCGAGCACCGGCACCCCGGCGTGCAGGGTGGAGTGCGCGAGCCAGCTGCTCCCGCCGAAGGTCGGCGAGGTGAGGTAAGCGCTCCTCGCCCCGTACCCCTTCGCCGCCAGGCGTGCGGTGTAGTCGTCGAGCAGGTCTCGTACGGGTGTCGAGCCCGGACCGTCGAGCGCCACCCTGCCGTAGCTCTCGACGAAGACGACGAGGACGTCCTTCCCCCGGAGCCCGGCGAGGTCGGCGGATGCCGGCGACCGGAAGCGATCGTCGGCGAGCGCCGACTCGAAGCGCGCCCGGTCGTCCAGCGCGGCCTGCGTGGCCCGCACCTTGGCCGCCGTGTACGGGGCGACCTCGGCTGCGGCGAGCGGCTGACCGGGCATGACCCCCAGGCCCCACACCGCGCACACCAGCCACCCGACGGTGAGCCCCGCGAGTGCCCGGACCGCCAGAGGCCGGCGGTCCGTCACCGTGGCGAGCGTGCGGGTCATCGCCCATGGAAGCCCGACGACGAGCACGCCGAGGAGGACGAGGACGCCGATCACGGCGGCGACCAGCGCCAACGGGCCCAGCGAGTCGCCCACGAAGGAGACGCCGGACGTCAGCGCCGACAGGTCGGTGACGATCTCGAACGGCCGGTCGAGCACGGCCGTCGACACCAGGTCGAGGACCTTGGCGAGGGCGAGGACGCCGAGCAGCCCCCCGGCGAGCGCGCCGACGACGCGGCGAGCACGGTTCGGGATGACGAGGGCGAGCGCCCCGATGACCAGGAGCTCCGCCGGCAGCCGGAGGAAGGAGAGGACGGTGAGCCGGTCGGGTCGCTGCGGTGCGAGCACGGCGAACCAGGCCAGCGCCAGGGCCACGCAGATGACGACCACTCGCGCACCCGTCCGGAATCGTCTCCGGCCCGGGCGCACGGCATCCGCCAGGCGACCGGCGTCAGCCACCGGGCGGGCGGCATCCGGCACCGGGCGGATACCGGCCACCGAGTGGCCGGCGTCAGCCGCCGAGCACGCGGCATCCGGCATCGGGCGGATACCGGCCACCGAGTGGGCGGTGTCAGCCACCGGGCGGGCGGCATCCGGCACCGGGCGGATACCGGCCACCGAGTGGGCGGCATCAGCCACCGAGCACGCGGCATCCGGCACCGGGCGGTGGCGCCAGGACCACCAGATGTCGCGACCGAAGGACTCGGCGAGCAGGGCGAGCGCGAGAAGCGCGGCAGCCAGGGCCGGTCCGTGCGGCAGCACGCGCGCGGCGGTGGCCAGCAGCGCGACCCCGACGACCGCGGTCACGACCTTGCGCCAGTACCGGTACGGGAGCCGCTGACGCAGCCAGGGCAACGCCCAGCCGGCCGCGCCGAACGCGTAGCGCGCGAGCCCGGCCGCGAGCACCCACCATCCGACGACCGGCGCCGCTGCGGCGCTGAGCACGAGGATGAGGAAGGCATCGGTCTCGCCGTCGAGACGCGCGCCGAGCGGCGAGGCGGTGCCGGTGCGCCGGGCGACGATGCCGTCGACGGCATCCAGCGCCAGTGCCGGGACGGCGAGCACGACGAACACCGCACCGGTCGGGGCGCCGAGCAGGGAGTGCGCGGTGAGCGCGGCGACACCGCAGGCGAGTAGACCCCGGCCGAGCGTGACGAGGTCGGCGAGGGACAGCGCGTCCTGCTCGGCGCGGGACAGGCCGTGGGCCACGAGGACGGTCAGGACGACGCCACAGCCGACGCCCGCGGCCCAGGCGGCCGGCACGAGACCGGTCACGGAGTCGAGGGTGGTGAGGACGGCGGCGAGCCCGGCCAGCCCGATGGCGGCGCAGCCGCGCACCCCCGGCGCCACAGGAGGCAGCCGCCGCGGCGGAGGGAGCGCGAGCGGTGGCTCGGCGGGGAGTACGGACTGGCTCACGGGTCGGACCTCCTCATCGGGTCAGGCCTCGAGCGGGGC
>JBOFLR010000619.1:0-3953 GCA_051657965.1 Dermatophilaceae bacterium | reverse complement strand
CCACGATCCTCGCGGTCAGTCCACTGCTGCGTGAGCTGGTGGTGGCGTTCACCGCTCACCCGGCGGAGGACACCCCGCGCCGGCGACGTCTGCGGGCGGTGATCGTCGACGAGCTGCGGGCGACCGGCCAGGAGCCGATGCACGTGCCGATGCCGCGCGACTCGCGGCTGAGCGTCGTGTGCAACGTGCTGCTCGCCGACCCGGCTGACTCCCGTTCGCTGCCTGAGCTGGCCGACATCGCTGCCATCTCCCCACGGACTCTCTCCCGCCTGTTTCGCGACGATGTGGGCATGACCTTCCCGCAGTGGCGCACCCAGCTGCGACTGCAGCTGGCGTTGCGCCTCCTGGCCGAGGGCCACCCGGCGACCGCGGTCGCGCATCGCTGTGGCTGGGCCACACAGAGCGGGTTCACCGAGGTGTTCCGGCGCACTCTCGGGGTCACTCCCGGGCAGGCGGTCGGAGACTGAACTACTGCCGCGCTGACTGGCGGAAATCCGCCAGCACCGGACCGGATATCGGAAGCGGTCGATCGCTGCACATCGCAGAGTGATGTCGTGCCCATTCATCGAGACCGCCGCGAACCAGGTGCCGACGGTGCCGGTGCCGCTGGCCCGGGCCAGGCCCGGCCGGGGCGATCGGTGATGCCGGTGCTAGTCGGCGGGCACGCCGTCAACGACCTCTACCAAGGCGCGGTGTCGGCGCTGATCCCCTTCCTGGTCGCCGGCCGTGGCTACTCGCTGACGGCAGTCGCGGGGCTCGTGTTGGCGGTCAGTGCGTCGTCCTCGGTGACGCAGCCGCTGTTCGGGATGCTCATCGACCGTCATGGCCGGCCCTGGATGGTGCCCGCCGGGACGCTGCTCGCCGCCGCAGCGACCGGTGCCGTGGGCCTCGTCGACGGGTACGCCGCGACCTGGGCAGTGGTCGCCGCGGCCGGACTGGGAATCGCGAGCTACCACCCGGAGGCGGCTCGTCTGGCGAGGGTCACCGCCGGGAGCAGTCACCAGCAGATGAGCTGGTTCGCGCTCGGCGGGAATCTCGGGTTCGCCGCCGGCCCGCTGGTCGCCACGCCGGTGCTCCTCGCCGGTGGCCTTCCGGCCACCGTGTGGCTGGCCGCGCCCGCCGCGGTCGCGGCGGCCCTCACCTGGTGGACGCTGCGGCGGGCCGGGCTCACCCGCCCCGCCCCTCGCCCACCCACTCGACCCACGAGTCACCTGATCGGCGAAGGAGGTGACGACTGGGCGGCGTTCACGCGACTCTCGGTGGTGGTGATCGCCCGGTCCGTGTCGGTCATCGGCATGAGCACCTTCCTCGGGGTGCTCGTCACCGCCAAGCTCGACACGAGCATCGCCACCGCCAACACGGTGCTGGCGGTGTTCTTCGTCGCCGGGTGTGCCGGCACCCTCCTCGGTGGGCGGCTCGCGCAGCGGTTCGGCCGGATCACGGCGCTGCGCGGGGCCTACCTGGCCGCCATCCCCGGCATCGCCGCCACCGCATGGATGCCGGGTACGGCACCGACCGTGGCCGCCGCCGCGGTCACCGGTGTCGCGCTGTACATCCCGTTCTCCCTGCACACCACCCTCGGCCAGGACTACCTGCCCGATCGCGTCGGTACCGCCAGCGGCGTGACGCTCGGACTCGCCATCAGCACCGGCGGTCTCCTGGCCCCGGCTCTGGGTACCCTCGCCGACCGCGCCGGTGTCGCTGTCGCCGTCACCGTCCTCGCCGCCACTCCCGCTCTCGCCCTGCTCGCCGCAGCACGTCTGTACGAGCCCACCCCACCCGGCAGCTGACCAGATGCGCTGCACCACTCTCGCCGGGGAACCGTGGATCTCACGCCCTTCGCGGTCACGGTGCTGCCCTTCGTCATCAGTGCCGGCCGTGGCGTCGCCCGCTCGCCGTCGATATGTCCTGGCACTCGGGTGACGCCTCCGCGTGAGTAATGGTCAATGGTTGTTACCATACCGGGATGACGTTCGGTCACGACGCGGGGAGGCCCTCGCTTGACCTCGTCGCGACGCTGGCCGGCCGACGCGGCGAACGACTCCCCGACCCGGCGTCCCTGGACGAGTGGCTGCTGGCACGCCGGCTCACCGCTACGCGGTGCCATGCCGGCACGGACGACCTCGAACGCACGCGGAGGTTGCGCGCGAGGTTGCTGACGCTGCTCGAGGCGCAGCTCGCCGGTGAACTGCCGGAGTCGGCTGACGTCGAGGCGGTCAACGCGGCTGCGGCCGTGCCCGCACAGGCGCCCCGACTGATGCTCGGCTCCGACGGCGTCGAGCTGGACGTCGGTCGGCCCCGTGTCATCGAGATCCTCGGTGTCATCGCCCGCGACGCGATCGACCTCCTCACCGGACCCCAGCGCGAGCTGCTGCGCGAGTGCGCCGACGAGGCGTGCCGGGGCGTCTACGTCGACGCATCGCCGGCACGCACCCGTCGGTGGTGCTCCTCGGCCCGCTGTGGCAACCGGGCTCGCGTCGCCGCGCACCGCGCGCGCCGCGCCACGGCATCCGGTCGGGACGGGCCGTGACGACCGCGCGGACGACCGGCCCGACGATCACCTTCCACCGGGATGACGTCACCTGGCTCGCGTACGTGATGCTCGCCTGGTTCGCGTACCTCCAGGCCGCTCCGGGGCTGGTCATCGGGTACCTGCGCGACGAGCTGGGCCTGAGCTACGTGGCGGGCGGGCTGCACGTCGCGGCGTTCGCGGGCGGTGCGATGCTCGCCGGTGCGCTCGCCGCCCGGGTGGAGCGGGTCGTCGGCCGGCGCCGGTCGTTCTGGTCGGCAGCCGCGCTGATGGGTACCGGGACCGGCGCGCTGACGGTGGGGCCTTCGGCCCCGGTGACCATCGGCTCGGTGCTGGTGATGGGCGTGGGTGGCGGGCTCCTCCTGGTCACCATCCAGGCCGCGCTCTCCGACCGGCACGGCGAGAACCGGGCAGTCGCGCTCGGCGAGGCGAACGTGGCGGCAGCCCTCGCGTACGTCGTCCTGGTCGGTGCGCTGGCGATAGCAGCGGCGCTGCGTGTCGACTGGCGGGCTGCGCTGCTGGTGTCGCTCGCGGTCCCGGTGGTCGCCGTTCGGAAGTGCCGACGGCTGGCCCTCGACGGGGCGCCGCAGCCCGCACGTGGCGCGGCGCGGCCCACCCGTGGTGCGCCGGGTGATCTGCCCGCCGTGTTCTGGGTCGCCGCCGCGATGCTGTTCTGCACGACGGCCGCGGAGTGGTGCCTCACCGCCTGGGGCGCCACCTTCGTCGAGGACGCCGCCGAGGTCCCGACCGGCACCGCGGTGACGATCATGGGCGGCTACTTCACCGGGGTGGTGGTCGGTCGCGTGGCCGGCAGCCGGCTGGCGCGGCGGCACGACCCGGAGCACCTGCTCGCCGCGGCCCTGGCCGTGACCGCCGCCGGCTTCACCGTGCTGTGGTCGGCGACCGGCCCGGTGCAGGCGCTGGTCGGGTTGGCCGTCACCGGCACCGGGCTGGGCAACCTGTTCCCGATGGGGATGTCGGTCACGCTCGCCCTGACTCCGCAGCACCCGGCGCTGGCGAGCGGGCGGGCGGTGGCGGTGGCGTCATCCGCGGTGCTGCTCGCACCCCTCACGGTCGGCTCGCTGGCCGACACCACGTCGTTGCACTTCGCGCTGGGTGCCGTCCCGCTGATGCTCGCCCTCGCGGCGGCGGCGCTGGTGTTCCTCCTGCGAAGACGGCGGCGAACCGGCGGGGAGGACGTCGTGACACCGGCGGCGACGACGGCGCCCAGCGACGACTAACGTCGGCCGGATGGAGTGGGTCGACGACTTCGAGGGCCCGGCAGGGTCGCCCCCCGGGCCGTGGTGGGTACCCGAGCACGGACACCTGCGGTGGGGAGACCCGCGCCAGCTGCAGTGGTACACCGCGCGGACCCAGAACGCCGCCCTCGACGGTGCCGGGAGGCTGGTCCTGACCGCCCGGC
>JBOFLR010000618.1:0-11479 GCA_051657965.1 Dermatophilaceae bacterium | reverse complement strand
CGGCGGCCGACCCGTCATCCACGAACCTAGGCGGATGCCGCGACCGGGCTCCGGCGTTTTCCACAGGCTGCGATCCGCAGCCCTACGATCGGTCGGTGGCCATCCTCATCGACCCGCCCCGCCCCGAGCGCTTCGGGCGACGATGGTCGCACCTGGTGAGCGACACCGACCTCGACGAGCTGCACGCGTTCGCCGAACGACTCGGCATCCCGCGTCGGGCGTTCGAAGGCGACCACTACGACATCCCCGAGGAGCGCTATCCCGATGTCGTCGCCGCCGGGGCCCGGCCCACCTCCGGGCGCGACCTGGTGCGGGCCCTTGCCGCCAGCGGTCTGCGGATGCCGAAACGCCGGGGGGACAGGGGCGTCGCCCGCGCTCGGGATGTCCTGCTCGCCGACGGCGTCAGAGTCGACGTCGACCTCATCGCCTCCCCGCGCGAGGTCCACCCCGAGCGGGTGTTCGCCGCGATCGCGCTCGTCCAGGACGCCGCTGGTGACCTCGCCGTCGTGCACTCCGTGTGGCGTGACCAGTGGGGTGCTCCAGGAGGCGGGCGCGAAGCGGGAGAGACAGTGCGAGAGAACGCGGTTCGCGAGGTACGCGAGGAGACCGGCCTCGTGGTGGACGGGATGGATCTTCGCCCGGTCGGCTACGAGCGCTTCCGAGCGGTCCATGGCTCGGGGCCATGGACCGCCGGCCGTGACCTGCTGCAGTTCTACGAGGTGGCCGTGCCCGGCGCTCGCCCGCCGCTCTTCACCACCCACAGCGACACGTCGGACCGCCGCTGGGTCACCCGCTCCGAGTTCGCCCGGCTCTGCGGCGACACCTTCTGGTGGCCGCTCGCCGACGCGGTGCTCAACCGGCCAGGCGGGTGAGCTCGCGGGCCAGGTTCTCGCGGGCCAGGTCGTTCCACGCCGCGCGGGCGTACGCGGTGGCGTAGAGGTGGCGCCGGCCGAGCAGGGGCCGCAACACCCGCGACCGCGCCGTGGCGTACGTGGTACCGGCTAGGTGCGCGTACTCCTCGCGCACCTGCCCGCAGTACTCGTCGAAGCGCCCGACCGGAGCAGCGAGCACCCAGAGGTCGGCGTCGTGCAGGACCCCTCGTGCGGGGTCGGCGGACGCCTCGTCCGGGAGCTCGTGATCGACCGTGTCGAGGATGACGGTCACCACCCGATCGATGGTGACGCTCGGAGCGCCCATCCGGCTCAACGACTTTCGCGCCAGGTCGGCGCTGCGCACCTCGTTGGTGCCGGCGGTGGTGACGTCGTACACCGCGTCGTGGAACCACGCACCGAGCAACGCCACCGTGCGGTCCTCGTGCCGCACGTGGCCGGTCCGCGAGAGGACGTCGACCGCCGCGAGGACCTCGTGAAGGTGCCCTACGCCGTGGTACCGGCGGTGCGGCTCGGACCACCGTCGCAGCAGATCGGCACCCACCGTGTCGATCTCGCGCGGGTCGAGGCCCGTGAGTCGACCGCAGTCGGCGTGCCACCTGCGCCGCGCCGGGTCCATCTCCTCACTGTGGCAGAAGCCACCCGCACCGTCACCCTCTGGCGGTACGGCGGTACGGCGGTACGGCGGTACGGCGGTACGGCGGTCGCGCCCGCGAGCCCCGGCCGGCCGCGGCTCGGTCCACACGCGGCCTGACCGCCGGCTGCTACGCCGGGCCGAGCATGACTGCCGCTTCGACGATGATTTCTCGGGTCACGGCGACCGGGCGCGCACCGATCTCCAGGCGGCGCTCCAGGGTCAGGACCGCCTGGTCCCCGTCGCCGGTCGGTGTGTCGACGGGACGGCACCGGTCGACGATGTGGATGCTCAGCCCGCCGGGCTCGCTCGCGAGGATCGCGCCGAGGTGGCCTCCGGCACGGAGGGCCTCACGAGTATGTGCGTGCAGGACGGGACTGTCGACGTGCACCCATGAGGTCGCATACACGACGGTGACGCTCTCGGCGCGGATCCTGGCCCGGCGGTGCTGTACCTGCTGGTCGCGGGTCAGCTCCAGCGCGTGACCGACCCGCACGTCGGGGTCGACGGCCTGGCCGAGCACCTCGGTCTCGACCTCGATCCGGCGCTTGGTCCATCCGGCGAGCGACTCGGCGACCAGCCGGTTCTCGGAGATCGCGGCGTCGAGTCGCTCGCGGGCCGGCCAGAAGGGGCGCGCGACAGGCGGCAGGGTGTCGGGGGCGTCCACGATACATCGACCGTCTCTCCCCGGTGCCGTGGCACCTTGCCCGCCGTACGAACCGCACGGTGGACGCGGTGACCAGCGGACTGCGGCCGATGTCGGTAGGGCCGCGCAGGCGTCGTCCATCAGGTGCTCCGTCGGACGCGGTTCTCGCGGGCGCGTGCCAGACCTGGCTCCTCGAGGCTCGAGCCCGTGGCCGGGGACCCGTCGGTGCCGCGTGGTGCGGTCGGGCGCTGCCGGTACGGACTGACCAGCAGCAGCACCGACACCAGCGCGTTGGGGACGATCAACGCGCCCCAGATGTAGATCAGGTCGAGCGCCTGCCAGGGCAGCGGCAGGGTGACGAGGGTGAGGAGACCGGTGGCGGCGAGACCTGCGTACGGTCCGTGCTGCTCGCGCCAGGGCTCGCGCCACGCCGACCGCCAGGTCGGGACGATGGCGACCGTGCCGACGGCGACGCCGAGCACCACGGCCCACAACGGGTCACCCGACCAGGAGGCCCACACGGCGACCCCGATGGCGCCGAGCACGGCGCAGACCAGGTTGGTGCGGGTCCAGCCCCAGTCCAGCGAGCGGTTGCCCAGGGATGCAGCGACCACGATGAGCGGTAGCACGGACAGCACGGCGGTCACGGTGATCGCCTCGATCGGGGAGCCCGCGCTGATCTGGGCGTACAGGGTGAACACGCTGAGGGCGGACCAGATCAGCCAGGACACCCGCTGCGGCTCGACACCACTGCGGCGCTGCCGGGTCGCCCACGCGTAGGGGACGATCAGCGCGGCATAGCCCAGGGCGGCGATCCACGCCACCAGGTAGGCCAGGGTCGGGTCGGTGATCATCGGCCGTCGCCCTCGGTGCGCACCGGCGTGGCCGTCCAGCCGTCCTCGGTGCCGGTGTAGCGCTGCCATGGCCCGTCCAGGCTCAGGTGCGGACGGGAATCGGCGAGCGCGCCGACGACAGCGGCGATGGCGGCGCGGGCCACCGCGATGCCGGTGCACCGGTGGCGCCCGACCGACCAGCTCAGGTGGCCGGCAGGGCGGTGCGGATCGAACCGGGCAGGATCGGGGAAGCGGTCGGGATCGCGGTTGGCCGCATCCAGCCGCAGCAGGCACAGCGTGCCTGCGGGAACGACGACTCCGGATGGCAACGGCGTGGGTGCGGTGACGTAGCGGATGGAGATCGGGAAGGGGGCGAGCAGGCGCGCTGCCTCCTCGACAGCGGTGGGGACCGTTGACGGGGGCGGAGCCCACTCACCATGTTCGACGAGCAGACCGACCGCGCCTGCAGAGGTGGCGGCCGCGTTGAGCACACTGGCCTGCGGAGTGGCCCAGGCGATCCCGATGG
The DNA here is from genome assembly GCA_051657965.1 of Dermatophilaceae bacterium. Taxonomy (GTDB): domain Bacteria; phylum Actinomycetota; class Actinomycetes; order Actinomycetales; family Dermatophilaceae; genus JBOFLG01. The sequence continues at coordinate 7,950 of JBOFLR010000618.1, read as the reverse complement.
CCTCGCGCTCGGTGAGGTCGCCGCGGTCGGCCGCCTCGCGCATCGCCGAGAGCAGTCCGGGACCGGCAGGGTTGTCGAGCAGGTCGAGCAGGTCGGCGTCGTAGTCGGTGCGCTGCATCGGCAGGGTGTCGTCCAGCGACGGCTCGGCGCGCTGGGCGTCGAGAAGCCACGTGACCTTCGCCGGGGTGGTTCCCATCAGTTCGGCGACCAGCTCGGTCATCACCGGCACCGTCAGGTCGCGGTAGACCTCGAAGCGCTCGGGAAGGCGGTCGACGGCAGCGCGCGCCAGCTCGACCATGCGTGGCGTGCGGTCGTGCTCGGAGCGGGGTGACACCGTGGGGGCGCCGATCCAGGGGATCAGCAGATCGCGCATCGGTCCGTGACGACCCGGAGTCCCATCGGCGCGGCGGTGCTCGTCGGTCGCCCACAGGAAGAGCATCGACGGGTGGCAGGTCTGCGGGTCGAAACCCGGCGTGCTCGCCATGTCCAGCGAGGTCGAGTCGGCACGGAGCATCGCCTCGACATCGGCGTGGCGACTGACGTGCATGCGGCCGCGCTCGTCGGTCCACGGATCGCGGATGGCGAGCTGCTCGGGTGGTCGGGCCGGAGTGGAGGGCAGGGTGGTGGTTCGCGCGCTGGTCATCGTCGTCCCTTTCGTGCCGGTGTCCGCGAGCCCGGGCTCGGGCCCGCCAGGTGTGGAGCAGGTCGAGCTGTGGTCACCGGGCGGCTCGTGTCGTGTCGGCCGGAACCAGCTGGTGGATCGTCGTGCTGATGGTCAGCAGGACCAGCACGACGACGAGGAGGCCGGGCAGCACGAGCAGCGCCCACGGCAAGGTGGCGGCGTGGGCGACCTGCCCGACGACCGGCGGGCCGAGCAGGACGCCGATGTATCCGCCGGATGCGGTAGCGGCAGCGTGCAGCTCAGGGCGTCCGTCATCGGCGGTCGCGGCAGCATGGGCGATCACGGCGGGCAGCACCGGGGCCAGGCCGATGCCGAGCAGTGCGATGGCGACCAGCGCGATGGGGATGGACCCGGTCAACGCGGTAGCGGCGAACCCGCTGCCGCCGGCGACGGCGGCGATGGCGGCGCCTGCTCGGATCGTCGACACCCGGCCGACCCGTTCGATGATCGTGTCCCCTGCGAGGCGTCCGCACAGCATCGTGACGGAGAACACGACGAACCCCGAGGCGGCGATGAGCGGGGAGGCTCCGAGGTCGGTGAGGTGCACGGCCGCCCAATCCGCGATCGCCCCTTCGGCCATGAGCGCGCACAGGGCGACACCCACCAGCGGCCAGCGAGCGACGGCGACGGCCAGCAGCCCGCGGGTGGCAGGGCGGGCGGTGTGAGGAGCTGCGGTGGCCGAGATCAGGATGCCCGCTGAGCCGAGCAGCGCCGCGACCACGACGAACTGCCAGCCCAGAGGGAGCGCCGCCTGAGCGGCCAGCCCGCCGCCGAGCGCGCCGATCAGGGCCCCGGCGGAGAAGCCACCGTGCATGCGCGAGAGCAGCGAGCGTCCGGTCTCGCGCTCGAGAGCGGTGGCGGTGGCGTTGGCGCCCACATCGGTGCTGACGAACGCGGCGCCCCAGACGGCCAGGCACGTGGCCAGCAACGGGACCGAGGGCACCGTATGCGCGATGGGCAGTCCGGCCAGGGCCCACGCGAGCGCGGCGAAGGCCGTGGCGCGTGCGCCGCCGATGCGGGCGGCGAGTCGTCCGGCCAGTGGGGCGGCGAGCACGCCGCCCAGCGCGGGCGCGAGAAGGACCTGGCCGAGGGTCGCATAGTCGAGGTCGAAGGCGTCGCGCAGCTCCGGTAGGCGCACGACGGTCGCAGCGAAGGCCGCGCCCTGGATGACGAACGTCCCGGCGGTGACGGCGAAGCGGGTGCGGTTCTCGGCGCTCGTCGAGCGGGATCCAGTGGCCGGTGAGGTGGCGCTGCTCATGACTGTCGTTCCCCTTCGACGATGACGTACGAGTGGCTGCCCGCAGACCGCGGCGTGGAGCCCGGCCCTCACCGGTGGTGTACGGCCAGGGTCGCGGGACGGTTCAGAGGGCTGTCCGCGGGTCGCGGTGCTCAGGGTCGCCCGACACCTGTCCGGACGTCGGTCGATGCCGGCTCAGGTGCTCGGGCCGACGCGCGGGCAGTGTCACGAGCCGCGAGGAGCAGTGACGCAACTGCTACCCGGGTTCGTGTCGACGAGGTCGGCGAGGCGAGCGTGGTCGGCGTGCCACCTGCGCCGCGCCGGGTCCATCACCTCACTGCGGCAGATGCCCCGCACCGTCGTCCTCTGGCGGTACAGCGGTCGCGACGGCGCCATCGGATGTCGGATGACGACGCGCGACGCCGCTAGCCGGTGGCGCCCCGGCGGCCCTGCCGCCGTGCGTACCGGCTGCCGGTGGCGAGGAGGACCAGCCCGGTGACGATAAAGGCAGCCGAGCGCACCACCCCGCTCAGGGTGGCGAGGTCGTAGAGAAAGAGCTTGGCGACACTGACTGCGCTGAGCAGCAGCCCGGTACGCAGCACCAGGTCGGCGTCGCGCGTGCGGCCGAGCCCGCGCACGAGGAGCCAGGCGGCGACCAGCATCCAGGACACCGTGGCCAGTCCGTGGCCGATGATGAACCCGAGCCGCGCATCGCCGGTCCGGTCGCCGACGAGGGTGAGCAGGCTGACGAGGAGCGTGGCCGATGCGGCCAGGCCGATCACCCAGGTACTCACGCCGGCGGCGACGCGCACCGCCCGGCCCAGCCCGCGCACCGCGCCCAGCGCCCACCAGCCGACCGCGACGAGCCCGCCGACGAGAGCACTGTCGACGAGTGCCACCGCGAGGTCGTGCTCGAGCGCAGACCCCAGCGACATCATCGCCACCGGGTCCGGCGCCCAGGCCAGTAGTGCGACGACGGCGAGCCCGGTACCGAGCGCGAGCGCCATCCGCGACCGGCGGGCACCTGCGACCGCGACCGCCGCCACTGCCAGGAGGACCAGACCGGTCGTGACGAAGCGAGTCGGCACTCCAGCGGTCACGGCGAGCACCGCGGCCGTCGTGCCAGCCGCCGCGACGGTGCCGGTGAGGTGGTGTGCCAGCGGCCCCAGCGGGCGTCGGGAGAGAGCGGTCGCCGCAACGAGCAGCAGGCCCGTCGTCGCCCCGAAAGCCACCGGCCGTAGCGGGTCGCGCTGGACCGCGGTGACGAGAGCCAGGCCGAGGAGCACCACACCCAGCGCCACCGTCGAGGTGACATCGCGCGGGTCGCGCCGTACTGCGGCTGCGCTGGTGATGAGCGTCGCCAGCACGACCACCACGGCGATGCCGAGGTGGACCACCACGTCGGTCGGTGTCGGCCACAGTGCCGAGTGCGCTGCCGTGGCCAGCTGCGCCAGCCCGACGGGGAGGATCCGCGCCAAGGTCAGGACCGGACGCGGGTACGGACCTGCGGCCCACCAGCCGGTGATCGCTAGGAGCGCGAGGAACGCGGTGACCGGCCAGGCGAACGCGTCGTCGGCGACCACCGGAGCGAGCACGGCCGCTCCCAACACGAGCAGCACCGCGAGCAGCTCGCTCGACCACCGTCGAGCCAGCTCCAGGCCCGCGAACGCCACGACACCTGCGAGGACGAGACCCAGGCCCGGAGACAGCCATCCGTAGCCGCTGGTCACGGCGACGACATCGAGGTAGGCGGCAGCCGCGCCAGTGGCGACGAGGGCGACCTGCGCACTGCTGACGGGACGACCGGCGCGGCGGTCGCGCACGGCGCCGTGCACGCCGGCAGCAGCGAGCACCATCGCGATGACGGCGCCCGCCGCGACGCGCGCCGGCGGTCCGAACCAGCCCAGCTGGACGGCGATCACGAGCAGCATCGCGATGCCGGCGAGGGTGACGACGGCCCCGGCGACGGCCAGTGCCCGGGTCACCGCGCCCTCGCGCTGGTACCAGAACACGGTGGCCGGCGGGGCGTGGAGCGGCGGCGGGCCGGATGACGCGGGAGCCGGCGGGGCATGGAACTGTGGCGGGCCGGATGAGGCTGGCGACCTCGGTAGGTTCCCTCCGGCGGCCGCCTGGGAAACGCCGACGGCCTCGCGGTCGAGCTCGGCACGCAGCCGGGCCAGGCCGTTGCCGACGACGTACATGCGCTGCATCGCGTCGGCGAAGTCGGACTCGAGCTGCTGGACCGTCGTTCGAGGGGTCATGGCGTCAGGATGGGCCAGCAGCGGACCGGGGCGCCTGAGCATGCCGACTCACGCCGACATCGGTGCTCAGACGCCCCGGGTGGTGGATGACGGCCCTACACCCCTGCGAGCCGTCATCCGGCTCACTCCTCGCGAACCGCCAGGGTGGCCTGGATCTCGGAGGACCGGCCGTCGCGGATGACGGTGAGCGTCACCCTCTCCTCCGCGCTGCGCTCACGGATCTGCGCTATGAGGGACTCCGCCGAGTCGACGCGCTCGTCGTCGACCGCCACGACGACGTCGCCGACCTGCAGGCCAGCCTCCTCGGCCGGGGTGCCGGCCTCGACCGAGGCGACCCGGGCTCCGGCGCGGGTCGCTGTGCCGTCGTCGGCGGTGCCGTCCTCTGGCGTGACGCCGAGGTAGGCGTGGCTGGCGCTGCCGTCGGCGATCAGCTGCTCGGAGATCGAGCGCACCTCGTTCACGGGGATGGCGAAGCCGATGCCGATGTTCCCGGATTGTCCCGACGAACCCAGCGTGGCGATCGAGGAGTTGATGCCGACCAGCTGTCCGGACGCGTTGACCAGCGCTCCACCGCTGTTGCCCGGGTTGATGGCCGCCGAGGTCTGGATCGCGTTGGTCACCACCGGCTCCGCGCTGGAGCCGCCGCCGGGCGGGCCGTCCTGCTGCCCTTCACCCTGGGTGGTGACCGGCCGGTCGAGCGCACTGACGATGCCTGTGGTGACGGTGCCGGCGAGACCGAGCGGGTTGCCGACCGCCATCACCGGGGCGCCGACCTCGAGTGCCTCGGAGTCGCCGAGTGCGATGGGCCTCAGGTCGTCGGGCGCGTCGGCGACGCTGAGCACGGCGAGGTCGGTGGAGGGGTCGGTCCCCGTGATCGTGGCCGGGTATGTCCGGCCGTCGCTGAGCGTCACGGTGATCTCCCGAGAACCGGCGACGACGTGGTTGTTCGTCACGATATGGCCCCGGTCGTCGATGACCACGCCTGACCCTTCGCCGCCCGCACGGCCGCTCGACGCGGCGATCGCGACGACGCTGGGCGAGACGGCGGCGGCCGTGGCCGACCAGTCCGGTGCCGACCCGTTCGCCTGGGTGACCGGAGCGGTGTCGGCGCCGCGACCCAGCGTGGATCCCGACGACGCAGCGGAGGGGTTCTGCGTCTCGGTGCCCCACAGCTGGGCCGCGGCGACGGTGCCGCCAGAGGACAGGATGGCGGCGAGCACCGCGACAGCGGTCAGTTCCGCTGTGCGGCGACGACCGGATGCCGGGCGAGGCCCGGGGTGACCCGTGGGGCCGGTCGGATCCGACGGGCCGTGCGGCGGCGCCGGGGCCGACGGCTGGTAGGGGGAGTACGGGGGGATGCCGGCCCGGTCGGCCGGGGGTGGCGTCGCTGGGAGAGAGGCGGTCGGCGAGTCACCACCGGCAGGCGGGGCCATGGTGGCGCCGCCGCGAGGGGTGTACCACTGAGGGTTCGACTGCGGGTTGCTCATCACGTGCTCCTTCGGTGTGCTGACTGATCTCAGTTCACCTCGTCGACGTGAGCACCGGCTGACCGATGTCTGGGAGGCCGCTGTGCATCACGGCGCCGACGGGTCGGCCGCCGCCGGGAGGCGGACGATGAACGTGGCGCCTCCTCCCGGGGTCGGAGCGACACCCACCCGGCCCGCGTGCGCCGCGACGATCGCCGCGACGATGGCCAGCCCCAGCCCGCTGCCGCCGCCCGCGGCCCGTCCCCGTGAGGGGTCGGCCCGGAAGAACCGCTCGAACACCTTGGTCGAGACGTCCGGAGGCACCCCCGGGCCGTGGTCGCGCACCTCCAGGGCCGCCTCGGCGCCGTCGAGGCCCACGACCATCTCGACCGGTGTCCCTGAAGGCGTGTGCCTCAGTGCGTTGGCGACGAGGTTGGTCACCACCTGACGGAGCCGTGGCTCCGACCCGGACACCACGGTCGGGATGAGCTCGCGGTGCAGGCCGGACAGCGTGATGCGCCGGTCGGGAGCCCGCGCCCGAGCGTCGGCGACGGCATCGGCGGCGAGGACGGTGAGGTCGACCGGCCCGGTCTGCTCGTCGCGGACCTCGTCGACGCGGGCCAGGGTGAGCAAGTCCTCGACCAGGCCGCCCATCCGGCCCGACTCGGCCTCGATCCGCTCCATGACCGAGGCCACCGCTGCCGCGTCGGGGACGGCCCCCTGTCGGTAGAGCTCGGCATAGCCGCGCACGGTCGCGAGCGGGGTCCGCAGCTCGTGGGAAGCGTCGGCGACGAACTGGCGCATCCGTTCCTCGCTCGCCTCACGCACGGAGAAGGAGTGCTCGACCCGGGCGAGCATGGTGTTGAGGCTGTCGCTGAGCGAGGTGACCTCGTCGTCGGCCTGACGGACCGGCACCCGCTGGGTGAGGTCACCGGCCGCGATCGCGGCGGCGGTGTCCTCGATCCGGCTGAGCGGGCGGAACGCCCGCCGCACGGCGAGACGCGCGAGCAGCAGGGACAGGGTGACGACGACCCCGCCGATGAGCAGGCTGGAGACCACGAGCCGGGTGAGGGTCTGGCTCACGCTCGTCAGGGGCACGCCGACCGCGAAGGTCGCGCCCGAGTCCTCGACGCGCCCGGCCACGAAGCGCCATCGAGGGCCGTCGCCGGTCGACTCCACGGTGAACGGCTCGCCGGTCCGTACCCGGGGGTCATCGATGGTGAGCTCCGGCAGGTCCGGCTGGGCCTGGTAGCCCGTGGGCAGCCGCAGCACCTCGCCGACCGGGCTCTGCAGCTGGAACGCGTAGCTCGTGGGGAACGCCGCGTCGCGGCTGCTGCGAAGATCGTCGAACGCCTGCGTCGCGACCGGTCTCGCCACGCTGGACAGCTCGCGGTCGATGCGGGTCATGAGGTCGCGGTACATCAGCGACGCGGTGGCCGCCGTCGTGAGGAGCAGGGCCGCGCCGAGGACGGCGCCGACGATGCCGTAGAGCCGACGCCGGAGCGGCATCGTCGCGAGCCATCGGGTGACGCGCTCGGTCGCGCCGGTGGCGCGCGCCATCAGGCCTCCGGCGGGAGCCGTAGCACGTAGCCGACACCGCGCTTGGTGTGGATCAGCGGAGGCTGTCCCTCGCTGTCGATCTTGCGGCGCAGGTAGGAGATGTAGGACTCGACGATCCCGGACTCCCCACGGAAGTCGTAGTCCCAGACGTGGTCGAGGATCTGTGCCTTCGAGAGCACCCGATTCGGGTTGAGCATGAGATAGCGCAGCAGCTTGAACTCGGTGGGGCTGGTCTCGATGACCCGGGTGCCGCGCCGCACCTCGTGGGAGTCCTCGTCGAGCTCGAGGTCGGCGAACGCCAACAGGTTGCGGTCGTCATCGGCGGCGCCACGCGTGCGTCGGAGCACGGCACGGATCCGGGCGACGACCTCCTCGAGGCTGAACGGCTTGGTGACGTAGTCGTCGCCGCCGACCGTGAGGCCCTTGATCTTGTCGTCGACCGAGTCCCGCGCGGTGACGAACACGATGGGCAGCTGACGACCCTGGTCGCGCAGCCGCCTCGTGACGGTGAAGCCGTCCATGTCGGGCAGCATGACGTCGAGCACGCAGAGGTCGGGGTGATGCTGTCCTGCTACGCGGAGCGCCTCGGCGCCGTTGGCTGCGGTGGCCACGTCGAACCCGGCATAGCGCAGCGAGGTGGCGAGCAGCTCGCGGATGTTCGGCTCGTCCTCGACGACGAGCAGGCGGGCCTCAGGGCTCGACGACACGTTCACCCGATCAGTGTCGGGAAGAAGTCTGGGAAAA